>DXDC01000222.1 GCA_019115685.1 Candidatus Agrococcus pullicola | reverse complement strand
ACCGCGGTTCCGGGAGCAATGGATGCTATCTCTGCCGACGTGTTCACAGGCGAGGGCCTAGGGGGCGCGTTCGACGATTGCGAAGTCATCATCGACGTCACGAACACCAAGAACTTCCTCGATACCCGTATCTTCACCGCGGGTGCGAAGAACATCATCACCGAGGCCGAGCGTGCCGGCGTTGAGCGCGCCATCATGATCTCGGTTGTGGGCGCCGAGCACTCGAACTTCCAGTACCACCAGCGCAAACTCGAACAGGAGAGGCTCTACCGCGAATCCGACCTCGACGTCGCGGTGATACGAGCGACGCAGTACTACAGCTTCATCACCTCGTTCTTCGAGAACGGCTCCGCAGTAGGGGCCATTCCCGTGTTCCTCGGCGCGCGCTTCCAGCCGGTCGCAACCGATGAAGTCGCAGATCTCATCGCAACGACCGCCGTCAACAAGCTCGGGGATGCCGAGATCGCAGGTCCGAAGGTCTGGGTCTCGCGCGACCTCGCCAAGGTGTGGCAGGCGCAGACCCGCGCTCGCGGTGTAATCGTCAACGGGCCGTTCCCTCCCAAGCTGCTCGACTTCTTCCGATCCGGTGACAACCTGAGCGAAACCGCCATGCAGGGTGCCGTGACCTTCCAGGAGTGGCTTTCCGAGCAGCAACGACCGACGGCCTGACTCGGTGGCAGAGCAGGAGACGGCCCGCGACATCCTTCAGCGCGTCTGGGGCTACGACGACTTTCGCGGTGACCAGGAGGAGATCGTCGAAACCGTCGCGAGAGGCGGCGACGCCCTCGTGCTCATGCCTACCGGTGGTGGGAAGAGCCTGTGCTATCAGCTGCCCGCGCTGCTGCGAGAAGGCACCGCGGTGGTCATCTCGCCACTTATCGCGCTCATGCAAGATCAGGTCGAAGCGCTCGAGCAGCTGGGGGTTCGCGCGGCGTTTCTCAACTCGTCGCTCGACCCTGAGCGACGACGCGCCGTTGAGCAGCAGCTGCTCGCCGGAGAACTCGACCTGCTCTACCTTGCCCCTGAGCGGCTCGAAAGCGCTAGCGCGCTGCTGGAGCGGGCATCCATCTCGCTTTTCGCCATCGACGAGGCGCACTGCGTTGCGCAGTGGGGCCACGACTTCCGCCCCGACTACCTCGGGCTCAGTGTGCTGGGCGAGCGGTGGCCGAACGTCCCGCGCATCGCCCTCACGGCGACCGCGACGGTGGAAACCCGCGAAGAGATCGCCGAACGGCTCGGACTGCGGGGCGCGCGACAGTTCGTCTCGAGCTTCGACCGGCCGAACATCCAGTACCGCATCGTGCCGGGCAAGCAGGCGCGGGATGCACTGCTGAAGATGATCCGTGCCGAGCACGACGGCGAGAGCGGTATCGTCTACTGCCTATCGCGCGCCGGCGTCGACCAGACGAGCGATTGGCTCAACGAGCGCGGCATCGACGCAATGCCCTACCACGCCGGCCTGTCGGCCGACCAGCGCTCGCGCAACCAGCAGCGATTCCTGCGCGAGGACGGCGTGGTCATGGTCGCGACGATCGCCTTCGGCATGGGCATCGATAAACCCGACGTGCGATTCGTCGCGCACCTCAACCTGCCGAAATCGGTCGAGGGCTACTACCAGGAGACGGGCCGGGCAGGGCGTGACGGGCTGCCATCGACGGCATGGCTCGCCTACGGACTGCAGGATGTTGTGCAGCAGCGTCGCATGATCGATCAGGGGAGCGGCAACGCGCAGCGCAAGCGCGCCCAGTCGATGCACCTCGACGCGATGCTCGGGCTGTGCGAGACGGTCGACTGCCGCCGCGTGCAGCTGCTGCAGTACTTCGGGCAACCGAGCGAAGCCTGCGGTAATTGCGACACCTGCCTCGAGCCGCCGCCGACGTTCGACGGCACCGTGCCGGCGCAGAAGCTGCTCTCGACGATCGTGCGCCTCGATCGCGAGCGCAGGCAGAGTTTCGGAGCGGGCCACATCATCGACATCCTGCTCGGGCGCGAGACCGAGCGCGTGAGCAAGTTCGGCCACTCGACGCTTTCGACGTTCGGCATCGGGCGCGAGCTCAATGAAGCCAGCTGGAGGTCTGTCGTGCGACAGTTGCTGGCGCGCGGGATTCTCGTCGTACAGGGCGAGTACGGGGTGCTGGCGATCGGGGAGCCGGCCGTTGCCGTGCTGCGTGGTGAGACCGCAGTGCCGCTGCGCCAGGACATCCAGGCGCAAACGGCGTCACGGAAGCCGCACAAAACCGCGGCACGGGATCTCGACGAGGAAGCGCAGGCACGGTTCGAAACACTGCGTGCGTGGCGGGCGACCCAAGCCAAGGAGCAGGGCGTGCCCGCCTACGTGGTGTTCGGAGACAAGACGCTCGTCGCGATTGCGGAGGCGAACCCGTCGAAGCAGGAGGACCTCCGCGGCATCTTCGGTATCGGCGAAGCGAAGCTCGAACGCTACGGCAGCGCGGTATTGCATGCGTTGGCGGCAAGATGAGCGAAAAGGTTCGCATTGATATCTGGGTCTGGGCCGTTCGGCTCGTGAAGACGCGAGCTGCTGCGACGGCCGCGTGTCGCGGTGGTCACGTGAAGCTGAACGGTCGACCGGCGAAGGCGGCACAGCCGGTTCGTGTCGGAGACGAGATCAGGGTCCGGATTCACGGCTTCGATCGCATCGTGATCGTGAAGCAGCTGCTGCGAAAGCGAGTCGGAGCTCCCGCCGCAGCGGAGGCTCTCGAGGACCGTTCTCCTCCGCGGCCGAGCGCAATCGAAGCGGCGCAGGTGCCGTACAGACCGCGAGGCGCGGGTCGACCATCCGCCCGGGAGAGGCGTGCCATCAACCGTCTGCGCGGTCGTCCCGAATAGCCACGACTCGGCCGAATGCGGGGCCAAAATCTCGGTCTCGGCGGAGGGGCCAACCCTTTGGAGTCGATGGCTCATCGTATAGACCGACTTTTTGACGGTAGCACGTGGTGTCGATGCTCGCCGGGTGTCGTTTCGTCATGAGCCGTATCGTTCCTGCATTCCTGTGGCAGACTCGAGGCATGGCGGCGAAACGAGCGACGATCCTGGATGTCGCTGAGCGCGCCGGCGTCTCGACCACGACCGTCAGCGATGCGCTGCGCGGGCGTGGTCGCATTTCGTCGGCAACCAAGGCCGCGGTGGAGCAGGCAGCGGCCGACATCGGCTACGTGCCGAACCGGGCAGCGCGCAGTCTGCGCATCGCCGAGTTCGGCGTTATCGGATTGCATCTGCCCGAGACCCTGTCACGCAGCGAGTTCTACATGTCGACCACGTTCGGCGTGCTCGAACAGTGTGCTTCGCACGATTACGACGTCACCCTGATCTCGTCGAAACGGGCCGCCGCGCCACCGGATGTCGACGGCGTTATCGTCGTCGACCCGCTCACCGGCGACCTCGGTCTGCCGCGCATCCTGGAGCTGGCGGTGCCGGTCGTCACAATGGAGCGGATCCTCGGCGTAGAACGCGAGGCTGCTCTTGTCACCGCCGACTACGAGTCGGCCACAGTGCAGTTGCTCGACCTCCTTGCAGAGGGAGGAGCGCAACGCATCGGTCTGCTCAGCGCCATTGCCGAAACCGACTGGGCGCAGCGCGTGCGCCGAGAGTACGAGCAGTGGTGCGCCGCCAACAACCGGGAACCGCATATTGCGTTGCACTCTGTACGCGCCTCAGACGACACGTGGGTCGAGGGTGCAGAGGGGCTGCTCGACGTCGGTTGCGACGCAGTACTGTGCGGGCCTCCCGTCGCGGCCCACGCGCTGCTGGTCGCTGCGAATGCGCGCGACCTTCCTGTCGGCCCTGGGCTGGGGATGGCGTGTGTTGTGGACGCGCCGAGCCTTGCGAGCGCGGTCCCTCCCGTGACGAGTGTTGATCTGAAACCCCGCGAGTCGGGGCGAGCGTCCGTCGATCTGCTCGTCGGAATTCTGCGCGGTGAGCAGCCGAAGGATGCGCGGGTGCCGATTCCGGCGACCCTTGTGGAGCGAGCGTCCACGGGAACAGCGTAGGTTCGCAGGAGATCGACCAGGAGCCTGGGTAGCGATGGCTAATGTGGAAGACATGGATGTCCCCCGCTGTTCTCGCCGCCTGACCCTAGCGCTGCTCTCGGTCGCGCTCCTGGCGGTCACCGCGTGCAGCCCGGGCGCGCTCGGCCCGGAGGATGCGACGCCGACAGCCACATCGGAGCCCAGCCCGACCGTGACCGAAGAGCCTGAAGACCGATCATTCTCGATGAGTGTGATGGGCGATTGGCTGCCGCACGACAGCGTCGTAGCGGATGCTGCAGACGGCAGCGGGGGTTATGACTTCGCGCGGTTCACAGATTCCCTGCGCGGTCTTTGGGAGCAGGACGAACTCGTCTACTGCAACCAGGAGGTTACAAGCGCTGGCGAGCTCCCGATCAGCTACTTCCCGCAGTTCAATGCGCCGCCCGAGCTCGCGGACGGTATGCACGAGGCAGGGTGCAACGTGATCGGCCTCGGCAACAACCACACGTTCGATCACGGACAACCCGGTATCGACGGCACGCTCGAGGTGTGGGATGGGCTCGGACCGGAGCTCATCGCGGGAGCGAACCGCAGCCCTGAGGAGCAGCTCGAGGTAGCGTCGACCGACGTGAACGGCATCTCCGTGTCGTTTGTGAACTTCGTCGGCATGAGCAACATGGGCTCGAACGACTATGCGCTCGACTATCTCACCGACCACGACCTCCGAAGCACCCTCATGGAAGAAGCATCGCAGGCCGATGTTACGATCGTCGCCGTTCACTGGGGTGACGAATATTCGCATCGGGTGAACGGGATGCAGCGTGAGTACGCCGAGATTCTCGTCGAGGAGGGTGCCGACGTCATCATCGGCACGCATCCGCACGTCGTGCAGCCCGTCGAATGGTTGCCGAAGGAGGACGGCACGGAGGCGCTCGTCTTCTATTCGCTCGGGAACTTCCTGTCCACGCAGATGGCTGTTCCGCGCATTATTGGCCTGCTCGGCCAGTTCGACGTCACGGTGGACGCTGACGGGCTCGTCACAATCGACAACGCGCGCTCCGTGCCGACCTACATGCACTTCGATCTCAGTGTGGCCGACTACGTGAATGAGAACTGGGTGAATCGGACGAACCTGCAGGTGTATCCGCTGTGGGATACCCAGGAGCCGTTGAGCAGGTCCGCGTGGCGAAATGACGTGACCGTTGAGTCCCTTTACGCATCGTTCGAAGAGTGGGCGGGCGAAGAGATCCCAATCGTGCGTTCGGAAGAAGAAGCCGAGAGTTACCGTCCGTAGTCGAGCGGGCCCGCGAGCGGCTACGCTGGTGGGGTGGTACAGACTATCTCCCCGCAAATTGCAAGGTCGTGGCTGCTGGTACCAGCCACGCAGCCAGAACTGTTCGAAACCGCTCGTACGAGCCGAGCCGACGCCGTCATCATCGATGTCGAGGATGCCGTTGCGGCGAATGAGAAAGAGCGTGCGCGTCACGAAACGCTCGAGTGGCTTAACGCCGGGCACAGGGCATGGGTGCGCATCAACGACGCGTCCAGCGACTTCTGGAGCGAAGACTGTGCCGCGTTCAGTAACGCGTCAGGTCTCGAAGGCGTCATGCTCGCCAAGAGCGAATCGCGATCGCACCTTTCCGACACCGCAGATCGCCTGCCGGAGGGGACTCGCATCCTCGCCCTCGTGGAGACCGCAAGAGGCATCGAGCATGTAGAGGAGATCGCGCACTCACCCTCCACATTCCGTATCGCGTTCGGCACGGGAGACTTCCGCCGCGACACCGCGACAGGTGACTCGGAGATCGCGCTCGCATACGCCCGTTCTCGCCTCGTCATCGCGTCTCGCGCGGCTCGACTGCCGGCACCCATCGACGGGCCGACGCTTGACCGCGACCGACTGATGTCTGGCACACTCCATGCACGAGACATGGGTATGAGTGGCAAGCTGTCGTTGAACCACGAGCACACCGCGATCATCAACGAGGGACTTTCGCCCGCGAACGAAGACATTGCCTGGGCTCACGGTTTCATCAAGGCCTTCGAGGAGTCCGGCGGCACGATCACGGACGGTTCCGACCTGCCGCGACTCGCGCGTGCGCAGAAGATTTTGCAGCAGGCGAAGGACTTCAAGATCCACGCAGAAGCAGCGGTCGTCAGTCACTCCGACTACTGATAGCGAGAGCAGCGCCCCGCCGGATCCCTCCTGGCAGGGCGCTGTTCGTTGCGGCTACTTCTTGTCGTCGTTGCCGACGATGCCCTGTGCGAATCCGGACGCCTTCTCAGCGCCTTCTTTCGCTGCTTCGCCGATCTTCTCGCCGACTTCGTTCACCTTGTTCTTGGCACGGTCAGCGGCTGCTTCGCCCTGTTGCTGACGGCCGTCAGACTTCAAGCCCTCATGATCGGTCGCGTCACCAATGGTCTCCTTCGCCTTGCCGCCGAGGTCCTTCGCCTTGTTGCCAAAGTCATCGCTGATACCCATAGTGGCTCCTTCTCGTTCTGAAAGGGTTATGGGTCTCACGATACGCGCGCGTGCTTTGGGTGCGCCATGACCTTCCTCAGCAACTATTTGCCGTTGTCCTGTTCGGGTGCGTCTGACGGGTATCGCTGTCCTTTTCTCGGTCTATATGACGGGTGAAGCGCTTTATTGCGTCGAGTTGCCGTATAGACCGAGATTCGGCACAGGCATCGAGCCTGGATGAGCAAGTTGGCGGCTACGAGTTTGGTAGCGAGCTCAGCGATACCGGATCATTTGTCGTTGTCCTGGATCATGCTGTCCACGCCGGATTTCTCGCGCAGCGGAGGTGTTTTGAAGAAGAAGGCCAGCAGCAGTGCCGTGATCGAGACGGCGCAGGCGAACCAGAATGCTCCGGATGCGGCGCCTGCGAAGCCATCGAGGAATGGGGCTGTGAGTCGTGGATCGGCACCGATCAGGAATGAGCTGTCACCGTGCAGCGAATGGCCGAGAGTGTCCGGAGCTTCCAGGATGCGCAGGATCGGCCCGTTCGCGGGGTCCTGCATGACTTCCTGCTCGCCGAGCGCCTGCTGCAGCGCTCGCGCCTGCTGCGGATCCGCGAATGCGTTCGCGATGGTCTCCGGCAGGCGCCCGTACACCAGTGAGAAGACGGCAGCCGTGCCCGCAGTTCCGCCCAGTTGGCGGAAAAAGGTCGCGCTGCTCGTCGCGACCCCCATGTCGCGCGGCTCGACGGAGTTCTGTGCTGCGATGGTGAGCGTCTGCATGAGCTGACCGAGCCCGAGTCCGAGCAGCAGTTCACCGAGGAGCAGCATCCAGAACGGGCTGTCGTAGTCGAGCAGCGCCAGCAGACCCGTTGAAATCAGCAGCAGAGAAGTGCCGAGCAGCGGGAACATCCGGTATCGCCCCGTGCGCGAGATGATCTGACCCGAACCGATCGAGGCGATCATCATGCCGATGACCATCGGAGTCATCGCGAAGCCTGCTTCTGTCGGATTGAGGCCGTGCACGAGCTGCAGGACGAGCGGAATCATCATCATGCCGCCGAACATCGCGGCCCCGACGAACACGCTGAGTACGGTCGCCATCGAAAACGTGCTCGAGGAGAACAGATGCAGCGGGATGAGGGCGTCGTCGCCCATTCGGCGCTGGATGATGATGAACACGACTGCGCTGATGACGCCGACGACGTAGCAGGCGATCGACAGCGGGGATGTCCATCCCCACTCGTTACCCTGTTCTGCGACGAGCAGGAGTGGCACGACGGCGAGCGTGATGGTGGTGACACCCCACCAGTCGATGCGAACGCTTCTATGCTGACGCGGGAGGTGCAGGAATCGCAGCACCATGAGCAGCGCAACAGCGCCCAGCGGGAGGTTGAACAGGAAGACCCAGCGCCAGCCCTCTATGCCCAGCAAGGAGTCTGCTCCCGCGAACAATCCGCCGATGAGCGGCCCCAGGACGCTCGAGATGCCGAAGACGGCGAGGAAGTACCCCTGGTACTTCGCGCGTTCACGCGGGCTCAAAACATCGGCCATGATGGCCAGCGGCAGCGACATGAGCCCACCGGCACCGAGCCCTTGCAGTGCACGGAACGCCGCGAGCATGAGCATGCTCTGCGAGAACGACGACGCTATCGACCCGATGAGGAAGAGCACGATCGCGATGACGAACAGCGGTCTCCGGCCGAAGAGGTCGGAGAGCTTGCCGTACACGGGCGTCACGACCGTCGAAACGATGAGGAATGCAGTCACGACCCAGGCCTGTTGGTCGAGGCCGTGGAGGTCGTCTGCGATTGTGCGCATCGCCGTCCCGACCACGGTCTGGCTGAGTGAGGAGAGGAACATCGCAACCATGAGACCGACCACGACGAGCATGATCTGGCGGCGTGTCATTCCGCCTGCGTCTACGATCGCCTGTGAACGTTCCTTGGAAGACACACGACGACTATTCAGCACCCAGCAATGCTACTCCTGCTTGTCAAATCGTGCTGCTGTCGAGTGCGGTGCGGATGCGTTCGTTCAGTTCGGCGCACTACAATCGCATGGTGCTGAGAAGGAAACGCAACTCGTTGTTCACGGTCGCCGCCATGGCCGTCGGGGTCGTCGTGATCCTGTCGGGATGCGCGGCCGAAGAGGACGTTGCGGCCAGCGGCAGTCCTTCCCCGTCTCCGACCGCCTCTCCTTCTCCGACACCGTCGGCCAGCCCGTCCCCTACTCCAACGCCCTCGCCCACCGAGGAGCAGGAGCCCGAGCCGACGCAGGACGACTCTGATGGCCGACCGCGGGCCGAGAATCCGCGCGGGTACGACATTGATACGCCGTCGAGCATCACGGTGGTGGTCAGTAAGACTCGACCGCTGCTGGATCTCGAGTACGTGCCGGAGACGGTGCCGTCGACCGTGCATAGTGTGAACGGACAGCCCCTGCATCCCGATGCGAACGATGCCCTCGCCGCCATGAACCGCGACGTCACGGCGGCGACCGGCACGGGGTTCGTGCTGTGCTCCGGATACCGCTCCTACTGGTATCAGCACGACGTGTACAACAATTACGTGAACACGTACGGTCAAGAGTCCGCCGACCGCACGAGCGCCCGCCCCGGTCACAGCGAGCACCAGCTCGGTCTAGCTGCCGACATCAT
>DXDC01000221.1 GCA_019115685.1 Candidatus Agrococcus pullicola | reverse complement strand
AACATCTCGACGAAGTCGGAGCCGGAAATCGAGTAGAAGGGAACACCCGCTTCACCCGCAACCGCTCGCGCAAGGAGGGTCTTACCGGTTCCGGGAGGGCCGTACAGCAGCACACCCTTCGGGATGCGCGCACCCACTGCCTGGAATTTCTCCGGGTCCTGCAGGAACTCCTTGATCTCGTGCAGTTCCTCGACTGCTTCGTCGGCACCGGCGACGTCGGCGAACTTCACCTGCGGCATGTCCTTCGACAGCATCTGCGCCTTGGACTTCCCGAACTGCATCGCGCCGCGACCGCCACCTGCCATCCGAGTCATGAAGAAGTAGAACAGTAGCGCCAGCAACGTGATCGGAATGAGGATGCCCAGCATCGACAGGAACCAGTTGCCCTGCGGTACTTCATCCGTGAAGCCCTCGGAGGGGTTCGCCTGGTCGATACCCTCCACGACGGCGTCGCCGCGCTGTTCGACGTAGTAGAACTGCACTCGGTCGCCGTACTCGTCATCCGCCTGATTCAGTACGAGGTCGACCCGCTGCTCGTTGTCGACGATGAGCGCTTCCTCGACGTTGCCGTCTTGGATGAACTGCATGCCCACGTTCGTGGGGACGGCCTGATACTGCGGCTGGAACAGGAACAGCATCGCGGTTCCGATCAGCACCACCGGAATAATGATCCACGGAAGTGGACCGCGCAGAATTTTCTTGAACTTCATGGACACCTTCGTGGTCGGCGACTACCCAATCTACCGCCCGTAACCATGCCTCGGGCGTACGTTCGCTCACGGCGCGAGGCGGTATCTCGCCGCTTGCCGATCCCCGACCCCTCGCACGGGAGGGGGCTGAAAACGACCGCTGCCAATACCCGCACCGCTACTGGTAGACGTGCGGCGCGAGAATGCCGACACCGCGCAGGTTCCGGTACTTCTCGGCGTAGTCGAGACCGTAGCCGATGACGAACTCGTTAGGGATGTCGAAACCGCAGTATTTGACGTCGACTTCGACCTTCAGGGCGTCCGGTTTGCGGAGCATCGTGCAGATCTCGACGGACGCTGCGCCGCGAGAGACCAGGTTCTGCCGCAGCCACGAGAGTGTGAGCCCCGAGTCGATGATGTCTTCGACGATCAGGACGTGCCGGTTCGTGAGATCCGTGTCGAGATCCTTCAGGATGCGCACGACGCCGCTCGAGACCGTGCCCGACCCGTAGGACGAGACGGCCATCCAGTCCATCTCCACGTGCTTCTTCAGCGAACGGGCAAGATCGGCCATGACCATGACTGCGCCCCTGAGCACGCCGACAAGCAGAACATCACGGCCTTCGTAATCGCGCTCTATCTCGCGCGCTATCTCTTCGAGTCGCTCGTGCAGCTGGGCTTCTGTCAAAAGCTCTTCTTTGAGATCGTCGCGGATGTCGGCGAGGTCCATGCAGTGCTCCTGGGGCTCCTGGGGTTGTCGGTAGTGCAACGCTATTACGTCTGCATTTGAAATCCCAACCAATAGAAAACCACGCCAAGCCGAAATCGACGATGAGCCGATTTCCTACTGGGCAGGGACTATCAATAATGCCTGGGCTGGAAATCGCACCAAGCCGAATCGATGGCGACCGGTACTCGCTGCACGCGCTCAGAGCAGTCCGGACTCTCTCGCCACGTGCACTGCCCGGGCTCGGTTGTCCGCGCCGAGTTTGGCGAAGATGTGCACGAGGTGGCTCTTGACCGTGGCCTCACTCACGTACAGCCGCTTGGCGATCTCCCGATTCGATATTCCGGTTGCGAGCAGCCGGAGCACGTCGGTCTCCCGTGCCGTCAGCCGCGGCAGGGGTTTGCGGATGCCCGTCAGCACGCGGCTCGCGAGCTCTTGCGGCAGGTACGTCCCACCGCCGGCCACCGTGACGAGCGCTTCGACGATGGCGTCGGGAGCGACATCCTTCAGCAGGTAGCCTCCCGCTCCTGCCTCGAGTGCGCCCATGACCTCCGCATCACGGTCGAAAGTCGTCAGGATGAGCACCGCGGGCGCTGCGTCGAGCGAGCGCAGGGCGCGCGTGGTCGCGATGCCGTCCATGCCTTCGCCGAGCCGCAGGTCGCACAGCACGACGTCCGGGCGCAGGTGCTCGGCGAGCTGGATCGCTTCTTCTCCCGTGGCGGCTTCGCCCACGGCTTTCGTTCGTTCGTTCGCGTCGATGACGGCGCGCAGGCCGGTCCTCACGACCGGGTGATCGTCGACGATGAGTACGGAAACGGTCATGTCAGGCCTCCTTCGTCGTTGACCGCAGCGGGAGATATGCCGACAGCGCCGTCCCATCACCTGGCGTGCTTTCGATGTCGAGACCGCCGCCGAGGTCGCGCAGTCGCGACCTCATGAAGGGCAGTCCGTAGCCGCCTTTCGTGGAAGCCGATGTGCGCTCCCATCCGCTCGCATCGAAGCCGGCGCCGTCGTCCCTGACGTCGAGTCGCACGTGATCGTGGTCGTCGATAAGACTGACGTCAACGCGGGATGCCCGCGCGTGCAGCCGAACGTTAGCGAGCGCCGACTGCGCCGTCCGCATCAGCGCGACCTCCGTACTGGTCGAAAGCTCGGGAAGCGTGTCGTCGACGTGCAGCTCCGTGCGCACTCCCGCCTGCTCGGCGAGGCGATCGAGCATCCTGGCAAGAGCGGCGGCGAGCGCGTTGTCGTCGAGGTCGCTCGGCGTCAGGGCCGCGATGATGCGACGGATGTCGGTTATACCGTCGCCCGCGAGCGCTTCGATCTGTTCGAATGCGCGCCCCGTCTCCGGATCCTCGGGGGCGCCGTGCTTCGCGTGGGCGAGTAGGCGGATCGAGGAGAGGTTTTGCGCCACGGTGTCGTGGATGTCGCGCGCAAGTCTGGTGCGTTCGTCGACGCGGCCGGCATGGCGCTGTGTCAGCGCGAGTTCGTCCTGCAGGTCAGCGGTCTCCTGTTGAGCCTGTGACAGCGACGCCAGCAGACGTTCGCGTTCAGCGGCATCGCGCAGCAAGCGGAGGTAGCCGCGTGCGATGCCGAAGGCGAAGACACCACCGATCAGCGGGCCGAACACGTTCGCCCAGCTTGCGACACCATGGTGCAGCACGGGTGCCGCGATCGCCAT
>DXDC01000026.1 GCA_019115685.1 Candidatus Agrococcus pullicola | reverse complement strand
TAGCTGTCCGCCGCATTGATCGCATCGATCAGGTCTGCGTTGACGTCCACGAACGTCAACCGGTACCCCGCTCGATGCAGAATCAACCCGACGAAACCGCGGCCGATGTTCCCGGCGCCGAAGTGGACGGCTCGCATCAGTCGTTGACCTCGCTCAACATCTGGAAGAGCTCCTCGTCGCTTTCCGCGGCGAGCAGTCGCTCGACCTGCGCCTCATCGGCGAAGATCGTGGCGATCTTCGCGAGGATCTCGAGGTGGCCGCCGTCTTTACCGGCGATGCCGATGACGAAACGCACGGGGTTGCCGTCCCAGTCGATGGGCTCCCGATAGCGAGCTACCGAAAGCGCCGAGCCGAGCACGGTCTCCTTCGCGTCGTTCGTGCCGTGCGGAATCGCGAGCCAGTTGCCCATGTAGGTCGAGACCTCGGCCTCACGGTCGAACATCGCCTGCGTGTATCCGTCGGTGACGGCACCGGCTGCAATGAGGTGATCCGCCGCTTCACGGATGGCCTCATCGCGCGTTGTTGCGGCGGGTGCCGTCGTCACGCGGTCGAGTGTCAGAACGTTGCCGGCTGCTTCCTCCGCAGGAGCTTCCTCGGGGACGGGAGCCCCCGCATCCTCAGCAGCTCCATCGGTCGGCGCAGGGCCGCCCTCATAACTTTCACGCACAAGCTCGACGACCTCTTCGTATCGCGGGCTGTTCATGAAGTTGTCGACGGAGACGTGGAGGGCATCGGGCCGCTTCTGCTGTGCTCTGTCGGTCAGTTCCTTCTGGGTGATGATGACTTGCGGCTCGTTATCGAGATTCGCAATCGCCTTATTCACAACCGTGACCTGATCGAATCCGGCCTGCTGCACCTTCTTGCGGAGCACGGACGCACCCATGGCGCTCGAGCCCATCCCCGCATCACACGCGAACACGATGTGCGTTATCGGGCCGTCCAGGTTGCTCTTGCCCGCTATGCCGCTCAGGAAGGAGCTTTCCTTGCCCTTGTTCGCCTGAGTCTTCGCAACAGCGTCGCTCAGTGCATCCTGCCCGGAGGCTTCCGCTTCGAGGTCGCGCTTGCGCGATGCCCGTAGGATGAGCGCCGCGATCACGAATGAGACAGCGGCTGCGACAACGACGGAGGTCAATACGCCGAGCAGGTTCATGATGCCCGGCCCTATGCCCTGGCCGAAGACCGCGATGATGCTTCCGGGAGCTGCCGGCCCGGCAAGACCGGAGCCGAAGATCATGTTGGTCGCAACACCCGAAGCACCACCGGCGACGACTGCCAACAGCAGTGCCGGCTTCATCAGGACGTACGGGAAGTAGACCTCGTGGATACCACCGACGAACTGGATCAGCGCTGCTCCCGGCGCAGTCGCCTTTGCGACGCCGACGCCGAAGAACGTGAAGGCGAGCAACACCCCGACACCGGGGCCGGGGTTCGCTTCCAGGAGGAACAAAATCGATTTGCCGTCGACCGCCGACTGTGTCGAGCCGAACGGCGTGAGAACACCGTGGTTGATGGCGTTGTTCAGGAAGAAGACCTTCGCGGGCTCGATGAGGATCGAAACCGCGGGCAGCACGCCCGTCTCGATGAGCCATTCGACTCCGGCTCCCAGCCACTCCATGACCTTGTTGACGACGGGAGCGAGGAGGAAGAATCCGGCGACAGCGGCGACGAACGCGAAGATTCCGGCGCTGAACATGCTGACGAGCATTTCGAAGCCCGCCTTGACCTTGCTTTCCCACAGCCTGTCGAGCTGCTTCATGCACCACGCCGCGAGCGGACCCATGATCATCGCGCCGATGAACATGTGTACTTCGCCGAGCTCGTCTGCACCCTCTGGGAGCGCCGCGTTGAATTGCCCGATCAGCCAGTCGGATCCACCGATGACACCCATCGTGGCGAAGGCACCGACGACACCACCGCGCACGTCGTAGACCATACGACCACCCGTGTAGGCGATCAGCAGCGGAAGCAGATAGTGGATGGTCGGGCCCACGAGCGACGCGAGTGCGTCATTCGGGAAGGGCCCGACGTCGATGAACAGGGCCGTGATGATGCCCCATCCGATGAGTGCCGGGATGTTCGGCATCACCATGCCGGACATGAAGGTTCCCACCTTCTGAATTGCAGTACGCGCCGAAGCGCGTTCTTTGGTGTCGGTCATCGGTGACCTACTTTCCTGTGAACGGTACTAAAGGCAGAAGCCCGCTAACCTGTCGGGACAACGGGTAGCGGTCCATCAGGACACTGTCTAGGCGTCGTGATCGGTTTCCAGCATCGTGGCGAGTTCCTCCACGACCTTGTCGTCTTCGCTCTTGAGTGTGACCTCGTCACCCTGGTTGACGCCGAGCGAGATGACGGAGAGGATGCTCGCGGCATTCACTTCCTTGTCGCCCTTCGCGACCGTGACGGGCACGCCGGCGTTCGCCGCTGCCTGCGCGAAGAGTGATGCTGGGCGTGCGTGCAGTCCGTGAGCGGATGCTACGTTTACGGTGCGCTCGGCCATGTCGGGCTCCTCCTGTTGGGTTCGAGAACAGTTGTTGTTCAACCTACCACCAGGATCAATCGCGGCGCGCGCATATCCGGTGGAAGGAATCCTCCATGGATACGACTTCGGACGAGGACCTTCATCATGAAAACGTACCCAGGGTCAGAACGGGCCAGGAACCCGATGCCTTCCACTGCAGGTGTGACTCCAGTGGTGAAGGCCTTCAGCCACCGGCCCACCCCGGTATCCGACCGTCTCCTTCAACCTCCAGAGTGCGAGAACGTTCGAAGATTGACCGTCACGTTTCGAAGATTGTCGCGCCCTATGGGGTGGGGATCGGTACGGGAACAACACCGAACGGTGCGAGTTCTTCCGTTCCTCCGTCGAGAGCTGTCAAGACCCAGATACCACCGGAGTGCACGGCAACCGCGTGCTCCCACTGGCAGGTGTCGGCACCGCGCGCGTTCCGAACGGTCCAACCGTCATCGTCGACCGTCGCGCTGGTGTCTCGGGTTGCGTGGACGATCGGCTCGATGCACACGCACAGCCCCGGCTGCACGGCGCGGCCGGGATCACCGGTGCGGTGATTGAAGACGTACGGTGCCTCGTGCATCTTCTTGCCGATGCCGTGACCGACGTAGTCCTC
>DXDC01000220.1 GCA_019115685.1 Candidatus Agrococcus pullicola | reverse complement strand
CCAGCCAGCCCGACCGGAAACCGGCGGCCCTGTACGTCTTCGAGAGCCCGTTGTAGGTCAGTACGAGGAGATCGGGAGCAAGTGCGGCGATCGAGGTGTGCTCGGCGTCATCGTACAGGATGCGGTCGTAGATCTCGTCGGCGAGGATGAGCAGCGAGTGCTTGCGCGCGAGGTCGACGATCTGCTGCAGCACTTCGCGCGAATACACTGCGCCGGTCGGATTGTTGGGGTTGATGACCACGATCGCCTTCGTGCGGTCGGTGATCTTCGCCTCAATGTCGGCGATGTCAGGCTGCCAATCGTGCTGTTCATCGCACAGATAGTGCACCGGAGTGCCTCCCGAGAGGCTGGTCATCGCCGTCCACAGCGGATAGTCCGGTGCCGGAATCAGCACCTCGTCACCTTCGTCGAGCAGCGCTTGCATCGTCATCGTGATCAGCTCGGAGACACCGTTGCCCAGGAAGACGTCATCGACGTGCAGCGCTGGGAACCCCTCGACATCCTGATAGCGGCTCACGACAGCCCGACGCGCGGAGAGCACACCCTTCGAATCGGAGTATCCCTCCGCGTCGCGGAGATTCGCGATGATGTCTTGCACGATGGTGTCGGGAGTGTCCAAGCCAAACGGGGCGGGGTTGCCGATGTTGAGCTTCAGGATGTTGTGCCCCTCCGCCTCGAGCCGCATCGCCTCGTCGAGAACCGGGCCGCGGATCTCATAGAGAACGTTCTTCAGTTTGGCTGATTGATCGAGTGAGCGAAGGCGTGCCATTCGACCATCGTAGAGCTTCATGGCAGTCGCAGCTCACCACCGACGCCGCGACACGTGGCCGCGGCCAGCAGCATGGCCCGTTCGAGAGCCGTACCCCAGTCTTCTCCCTGCAGCATGGCGGCAGTCATTGCGGCAGTCGTCGCATCGCCCGCGCCGATCGTGTCGACGATGTCGCCGTTCAGGTGCGCGATCGGTCGCGAAACAGTGCCGTTCGCCGTCACGATTTTCGCGCCTCTCGGACCTTCGGTGATCAGGGCTGCCGCAAGACCCGATTCCAGCATCCCGGCCGCAGCGGTCTCGGGGTCAGTGTCGTAGAGCAACTGCGCATCCTCATCGCTGAGCTTGAGCAGTGATGCCTCAGGTGCCAGCCGGAGCAGGCCCTCGCCGAAGGCACTAACTGCGTCGGGAGACCAGAGGTAGCCGTCGCGCGGATTCGCGTCGAGCACGAAAGGGCGACTCGGTGCCAGGGCGCTTTCGATCTCCTGGCACTGCCGCGCATTCTCCAGCGCAACACAGGATGCGACAACGCAGTCCGCGGCGAGAACAACCTGTTGGGCGTCGTTGACGGCGACGAAGCGCTTGCGCCCGGCTTCGTTGAAGACGTAGTCCATGGAGTCGGCGCGGAGCGTCGCCGTCGCGGTTGCCGTCCCGAACGGTGCCCGCGTCGCGTGCACGCGCACGCCGTGGCCCTCGGCGTACGCACGAAGCACAGCTCCGGGAGCATCGTCCGCGAGCATGCTGATCAGGTCGACGGACAGACCCAGTTTGGCAAGGCCGACGGCGACGTTCAGGGCGGCACCGCCGGGGACGTGCCGGTCGTCGATGACGTCGATGAGCGCATCGCCGATGACGGCGACGCGGGGAGTCATTTGCTCAGCTCTCGCTCAAGCTCTTCGAGACGAACTTCGCGATCCTGCTGCACAACCGCGCCGACCGCGAGCGCGACGCCTATGCCCCAGGACGCCCAGAGCAGATACGTGCGCCAGTCTTTCGGAGCATCTTGGGTGGCTTTCGCAACACCGACGGCGCCGGCCAGCGCCGACAGGACACCTATGTTCAGAAGATACTTGCGCACGCGTCTACGGTACCGCCCTTGTCCACCCATCGGCTACCTCGACCATTCGCAGGAGAGCCTGTTGCAGTCTGTCGACGTCGTCGTCGGTGCCGATCGCTTGCCGAAGCGCTTTGTCGAACTCGGCGATATCGGACCTGAGGGCCGCGTACGTCTCGTGGCCCTTTTTTGTCAGGCGCACCTCCTGGCGACGACGGTTGGCTGCGGTGCGCTGACGGGTGATGAAACCCAGCTCCTCCATAGCCAGCAGGTGGTGGGTCATCGTCGACTCCCGGATGCCGACCTCTTCTGCGAGTTCGCGTTGCGTCGCTGCGTCACTCTCCTGCAACGCCAGCAGGATGAAGTAGTAGGAGTAATGCCCGCTGCGTTCCTTGAAGACGGAGTCCGCTGCGGTGCGCACGTGCTGCTGTGCGTGGGTGAGCAGCGCGGGCAGCGGTTTCTGCAACATGTCGGCCATGCGCACAAGTCTACGAGCGGGCTTCGAGTTGCATGACGGGACTCTTTACACGCATTACTTTGACGTCTAAGCTTTAGATGTCAAAGTGTACGGTGGGAGGCATCAACGATGAGCGATACGGGAACCAGCGGCAGCGGGCTTGACCTAGGTGTTCTGGAGAGACGAGCGGGAATGCTCGGCAGGATTCACACGCCGGGAAGCGCTCAGTACGACGAGAGTACGAAGCTCGTGTTCGACGGATCCAGCAGGATGCCGGCGGCGACGGTGCGTCCAAAGTCGGCGGAGGAAGTCTCGCAGCTCGTTCGCGCAGCGGGAGAGCTCG
>DXDC01000219.1 GCA_019115685.1 Candidatus Agrococcus pullicola | reverse complement strand
CAGGTCGAGAAGCTCCCCAGCGGCATCTGGATGACAGCCCCGAACGGACTGCGCGGCACGAAGATCTCGCTGCCGTATCCGTCGGTAGGGGCCACCGAACAGGTGCTGCTCACGGCCGTCATGGCCAAGGGCAAGACCGAGCTCACCGGAGCCGCAGTCGAACCCGAGATCATGGATCTCATCGCGATCCTGCAGAAGATGGGTGCGGTCATTCAGGTCGACACCGATCGCACGATCCGTATCGAAGGTGTCGAGCGACTCGAAGGCTACAGCCACCGTGCGCTGTTCGACCGCAACGAGACGGCCAGCTGGGCCTGTGCGGCGCTCGCGACCGGAGGAGACGTGTTCCTGGAGGGCGCCAGTCAGCCGGAGATGACCACCTTCCTCAACGTCTACCGCAAGGCGGGAGGCAAGTTCGAAGTGCACGATAACGGCATTCGATTCTGGCACCCCGGTGGCGACCTGAAGCCCGTCGTCGTCGAAACCGATGTGCACCCGGGATTCATGACCGACTGGCAGCAGCCGCTCGTGGTCGCATTGGCGAAGGCGAACGGCATCTCGATCGTGCACGAAACCGTCTACGAACAGCGCTTCGGATTCACCGAGGCGCTCGTGAAGATGGGCGCCTACATTCAAATCCATACCGAATGCCTCGGCAGCCACGCGTGCCGGTTCGGGCAGCGCAACTACGAGCATTCCGCTGTCATCGCCGGCCCGGTCGACCTGCACGGCGCCGACATCACGGTTCCCGACCTGCGCGGCGGCTTCAGTCACTTCGTCGCGGCGCTCACCGCCGATGGCGAATCGACCATCAAGAACGTCGGTATTATCGCCCGCGGTTACGAACGCTTCCTCGAGAAGATGCAGACTCTGGGTGTCGATTTCGATGTGATTGGATAATCCCCATGGGTAAGCGCACGCGTACCTCTGGAGAGCACACGACGACGTTTAAAGTTGTTGCGGGGATCACGCTGCCGATTTTCGGTGCCATGGCGGACATCCGAGTGCGGAACCCCGAGGCGCTCCCGGCCGAAGGCCCGTTCGTGCTCTCACCCAACCACTATTCGGAGATCGACCCGATCATCATGGGCATCGCGACGTGGAAGTCCGGCCGTGCACCGCACTTCATGGCCAAAGCATCGTTGTGGAGGATTCCGATTCTGCGCGGTGTCTTGAACGGTTTGAAGCAGATTCCGGTTGAGCGCGATCGCAGCGCGCGCAGCGGAACACCCATGCAGGCTGCCGCGAAGGTCATAGAAAATCAGGGCTCGGTGATCGTCTACCCGGAGGGGTCGCTCACGCGTGATCCCGATCTGTGGCCGATGCGCGGCAAGAGCGGTGCTGTCCGCCTCGCGAAGACAGCGGGCATCCCGCTGATCCCCGCGGCGCACTGGGGCACGCAACGACTCATGCCGCGGTACGGCCGCGGTATCCGCCCTATCCCGCGCAAACGGATCGACGTTGTATTCGGAGCACCGCTTGACCTCTCGGACGTCTCCAATGCACACAACCAAGAGCAGGTGACGAAAGCGACGGAACGACTCATGAGCGAGATCTCGAAGCTTGTCGGAGAGCTGCGCGGGCTCGAACCACCGCTCGAGCGATGGAACCCTTCCTCCGCTGGACAAAGCGAGACCGGACGCTTCCGTGGCTAAGGTAGCGATCCTCGGCTCTGGCAGCTGGGGGACCACGTTCGGCAAGGTGCTCGCCGAAGGCGGTTCGGATGCCCTGCTCTGGGCTCGTAGACCAGAGCTGGCGAACGAGATCTCCCAGGCTCGCCGCAACACCCAGTACCTGCCGGGTATAACGCTGCCGGAGTCACTAGGCGCGTCGAGCGACATCGACGAGGTGCTCGAGGGTGCGGAGCAGGTGTATCTGAGCGTGCCGAGTCAGCAGTTGCGTGGCCTGCTCGAGAGTGTCGCCGACAGGATCCCGGCTGACGTGCCGGTCATCAGCCTCATGAAGGGCGTCGAATCGAGCACGATGATGCGCATGAGTCAGGTCATCGAGGAAGCCGCGGGCATCGACCCTGCTCGCGTCGCAGCGGCGAGCGGGCCGAATCTGGCGCTGGAGATAGCTCGTGAGGAACCCACCGCGATCGTTGTCGCCAGCCGAGCAGAGGACACTGCGCTCGCGGTTGCCCGCATCGCCCGCACCGACTACTTCACGACCTTCATCAACACCGATATCGTCGGCACCGAGTACGGGGGTGTGCTCAAGAATCTGGTAGCGCTTGCGATCGGCATCGTCGACGGAGTCGGCTTCGGAGAGAACACCAAGGCTTCGATCCTGACGAGGGGTCTGGCGGAAGTCACCGACTTCGCCGTGGCGTATGGCGCAGAGCGCGCGACAATGCAGGGGCTGGCGGGGCTCGGTGACCTCATCGCAACGTGCAATTCGCCGCTGTCGCGCAACTTCACCGCAGGACGACTTGTGGGAATGGGCTATTCGAAGGACGACGTCGTTTCGCGCATGCAGCAGACTGCGGAGGGGCTGGCATCCGTTGAACCTGTCTGGCAGCTCGCGAAGCAGGGTGACGTGATGATGCCGATTCTGAAGCAGGTGCGTCGCGTGCTCCACGGCAGGATGGCGCCCGCTGACATCGCACCGCACCTGACGTCCAAAGATGACGAGCCGCAGGGAGAAACGTTTGAGTTCTAGAATCCGCGTCGGCCTGCTGTTCGGCGGTCGATCCAGCGAACACACCATTTCGCTCGTCACCGCCGCGAGCGTCCTGAAGCACATCGATCGAGACCGATTCGAACCGGTTCCCATCGTGATCACGAAACAGGGAACGTGGCTGCTCCTCGACGGTGCGAACGCTGATTTCTCGCTCGAGCAGCAGTTCGAAGTCGATGAATCGAGCGATCGAGGAGCCGCTGTTATCGAAACCGCCTCCTTCGAAGTTGCTCTCTCGAACCGCGCATCGGACACCGGACTGGTATTGCACAGTGCGGCCGGGGGCGTCGACCTCGACTCGATCGACGTGTTTTTTCCGCTGTTCCACGGTCGCTTCGGTGAGGACGGCACCGTGCAGGGCATGCTCGAACTGTTCGACAGACCGTACGTCGGGGCAGGCGTGCTGGCGAGCGCAGTCGGACAGGACAAGCACTTCACGAAGACAGTGCTCGAGCACGCGGGGTTGACGGTGGCACCGTGGGTGACGGTGTCGCGCAGGCAGTGGCAACAGGATGCTCGATCAGTTCGTGAGCGCATTGCAGACCTTTCGTATCCGCTTTTCGTCAAACCTGCCCGAGCGGGTTCGAGCGTCGGTGTCTCGCGCGTGGAGTCGCTGGCCGGTCTCGACGCAGCGATGGAAGTCGCGCTTGCCGAGGACAACCGCGCCTTGATCGAGCAGGGAGTAGCCGGCCGGGAGATCGAAGTGGGCGTGATCGGAGGCCGAGGCGGCGAGCCGGCGCGGGCATCCCTTCCCGGTGAAATCGTTGTCGAACAGGGGTACTACGACTTCGAAGCGAAGTATCTGGGAACCGAGGGCGTTCGCACGGAGTGCCCGGCACTGCTCCCGCAGGACGTGATCGAGCGGTTGCAGGCGACAGCATTGAGAGCGTTCGATGCCATCGCCGGTGCCGGGCTCGCGAGAGTCGATTTCTTCGTCACCGAGGAAGGCGATTTCGTGCTCAATGAGATCAACACCATGCCGGGGTTCACACCGATCTCCATGTTTCCTGTGGTCTGGGATAAGTCGGGTATCGACTACACTTCGTTGATCTCCGAGCTCATCGATATCGGTCTCGAACAGGAGCGCTGAGTGAAACGTGCTGAGCTGCGGGGCTACGGGGTTTCGCTTGTCCTGTTCGTCGTCGTCACCATCGCGGCAACGTTCGGTCTGCAGCTCGTCGAAGCCGCGTACGCCATAGGGGGAGGGGCGATTCAGTGGCATCACTTCGGCCCACTGATCGGCGCGGCCGTCACCTCCCTGATTGTGCCGGCGACATCCCGCCCGGAACCTCCTCAGCCCGTCGGCAGACGGCAATGGGTCGCACACACCATCCTGGGTGTTCTGGCCGCCGGCGTGTTTGCGCTGCTCGTCTGGGTCGGTTTTTCACTGCTGCATGTGCCCACGGTCGACCTTGGGCGAGCGGGTGCGGGTACGGTTGTCATCGCAATGCTGGGCGGGCTTCTCGGCGCCGCTGCGCAGGAGGTCGGTTGGCGAGGATTTCTCCAGCCGACGCTCGAATCGAGAATGCCCCGAATCGGTGCCTCAGTCATTGTCGGGCTCGTCTGGTCGCTCTGGTACGTGAACGCGTTCACGGACATCGTGACCGGCATCATGCTGTTCGCTACCTACGTGCCGCTGTCGATTCTGCTGGGCTACCTCGGTAACGGCTCCGTCTTCCAGCGCGTTCTCACGACGGCGATCGTGCACTGGTTGATCACCCTGCCGGTGACGTTCCTGGCGGGTATCGCTGGTTCCGTTGTGCAGTTCGCCGTCGCACTCGCCTCGATCGCCGTCACCTCGATCTTCATGGTGATGTTCGCCGTAGCTACGAAGCGTCGCCGTGCACGGGCGGCTGAAAGGGGCGCGGCTGCCCAGGAGTCTGATGATCAAGACACGGCGGAGCCCGCTGATGCAGCAACCGCAGATGGGTCCGACGATGAGCCTCTCGACAGCTCCGGCGCTGAGGAGGACGGCCGGTAGGAGAGGTTCTCGACCGGGTTCGTTCGCGGTGGTGAATGAGCCGCCGACAGGACCGGGCATTGCGGCATGCTGCACGGCAGATAGCATGAATGAGTATGAGCATCGACATACCTACCCCAGGAGATTTTGCCGAGCTGACGCAGCACCGCAACGGCGCAAGTGTCTCGATCTACGTGAGCGCGACCGGTAACGGATCGCACGCGATCACGCACGACGTGGACGCAGCGCAGACCGCGTTGCGGAGCGCACTGCACGATGCGTTGCACGAGCTGACGGAATCCGGTGCTTCTGCCGCAGACAAGAGCGCGATCTCATCCCACGTCGAAACGCTGCTGGGGCGCAGACTGTTCTGGGCGACAGGTGCTCGAAGCATAGCCATCTTCATAACTCCCGAGAGCGCGCGTGCGTTCCGGCTGATGAACAGGCTTCCGTTCGCGTGGTCGACGGGCGATCGATTCGATGTCGGGCCGATGGTACGGGCCGTCACGTTCGACTACACGGGCTACGTGCTGGCGATTACGGAGGGCGATGTGCGTCTAATGCACCTCACGTCCGATGCCACG
>DXDC01000218.1 GCA_019115685.1 Candidatus Agrococcus pullicola | reverse complement strand
ACCTGCTTCCCCCCGGCCGCCGGCCTGGGCGCGAGCTGGGACCCGGATCTCGCCGCTCGCGTCGGTGAGGCCATCGGGCGCGAAGCGGCGATCGAAGACATCGCCGTCGTTCTTGGGCCGGGTGTGAACATCAAGCGCTCTGTGCTGTGCGGCCGCAACTTCGAGTACTTCTCCGAAGATCCGATTCACGCGTCGATCATGGGGTCGGGCATTGTGCGTGGGATCCAGTCGCAGGACGTCGGGACCTCATTGAAGCACTTCGCGGCGAACAACCAGGAGACCGACCGGATGCGCGTGTCGAGCGATGTGGACCCACGCACCTTGCGCGAAATCTACTTGCGCGCCTTCCAAGGCATCGTGGAAGACACCCAACCGTGGACAGTCATGTGTTCGTACAACCGTGTGAACGGCGTATATGTGTCGGAGGACCCGTTCCTCCTCACAGACGTGTTGCGGGATGAATGGGGATTCGCGGGTCTCGTGGTCAGTGACTGGGGTGCGTCGAACGTGCGCGTGGCCGGAGTTCGCGCGGGCATGGACCTCGAGATGCCGGCTTCCGGCGGCCGCACGGATCGCGAACTCGTCGAGGCGGTGCGGGATGGAAGTCTCGACGAAGCGGATCTCGACAGGTCGGCAGCGCGCGTATTGACGTTGATTCGCCGTGCCACCGAGCGCACCGCTGTCGAAGGCTCGCTCGATGTCGACGCGCACCACGCGCTTGCCAGGGAAGCCGCCGGGCGTTCGATCGTGATGCTGAAGAATGACCGGGACCTGTTGCCGCTGCGCCCGGAACAGAAGATCGCGGTGATCGGAGAGTTCGCTGCGAAGCCGCGCTTCCAGGGCGGCGGATCCAGCCACATCAACCCAACCCGCGTGGACGTTGCGCTCGACGCCATACGCGACGTTGCCTCGGAGGTGACGTACGCGGCGGGATACGTGCTCCCCGATGCCCCCGACGGCATCGGCATGGCGGCGGTGCGGTCGCCCGAACCCGCGCCTGACGTGCTCGAACGACTGCTCGTGGAGGCGGTGGCAACGGCAGCATCGGCTGACGTCGCCGTGGTGTTCGTCGGCCTTCCCGATCAGGATGAATCAGAGGGTTTCGACCGCGCCCACATCGATCTTCCCGCAGCGCACCTGAGGCTGATTGATGCCGTGGTTGAGGCGAACCCGAACGTCGTGATCGTGCTCTCCAACGGCGGCGTCGTGGCGCTGCCGTTCGCGGATCGTGTGCCGAGCATCCTCGAAACCTGGTTGCTCGGCCAGGCTGGCGGATCTGGTATCGCCGACGTCCTGTTCGGATCCGTGAACCCGTCCGGCCGTCTCGCCGAGTCGATTCCCCACCGCCTCGAGGACACCCCTGCGTTCACCTCGTTTCCGGGAGAGGCGCAGCATGTGCGATACGGCGAAGGGCTTCACGTGGGGTACCGCTGGTATGACGCCCGTGCGATCGACGTGGCCTTCCCGTTCGGGCACGGGCTGAGCTATACGACGTTCGCGTACGGCGATGTGTCGGCGTCGACGAACGACGACGGCGGCATCGACATCACGGTCGACGTGACGAACACGGGTCCTGTCGCTGGCCGCGAAGTCGTGCAGGCGTATGTGTCTGTTCCCGGGTCGGGAGTCGATCGTGCGCCGCGGGAGCTGAAGGCGTTTCAGAGCGTTGAGATTCAGCCGGGAGAGACGGCGACGGTCGTGCTGGCAGCGCGCCGCCGCGATCTCGCGTACTGGGAGCTTCGCGCGGATCAGTGGATCGTCGAACCGGGTGATTATCTCGTCGAGGTTGGCGCGTCGAGCCGTGACCTGCGTGGTTCCGCCGTTGTGTCACTCCGTGGTGACGATCTCATCGTCCCTGTGACGCGCGACTCGTCGGTGGGTGATGCATTCGCGCACCCGGTCGCGGGACCGATTGCGCGTGAGAGTTTCGCGAGCAGCCCGCTCGGTGACCTCATGATGCACGAGGGTGAGTTGACGCCGATGGGCAGGGATATGCCGCTCAGCCGCTTGGTGAGTTTCGGCGTCTCGCCGGACCTGGTGTCGCGCATCCTCGACGCCGGGAAGTAATGCCCGCGCCCGCGGCGACGGTGAGTGCTCGTCGTCCGACAGCCAGGCCCAATTCGCGCCGTCGGACACGGTTCGATAACGAAACACGAGCGCGGGTCGGGTTTTGCTTCGAGGGAGTTGTTATTGGTCAACCGGTTGGTCACAATGGGGGGGGGACCCGAAGTAACACTGATCGACGCCGCACGAGCGCGGACATCACTACAACGAAGTAAGGATGGCGATGAAACGACAGCAGAAGTTCACGAGGGCGGTCGGTGCCGTGGTGCTCACCGCGCTGGCGCTCACCGGTTGCTCAGCGGACGGTGGCGATGACGGCAGCGGCGGTGCCTCTGGTGGCGCAGCCGACGCCGTCCTCAGCGTGGGGTCAACCGTGGTCCCGCAGTCGTGGGACCCCGCGGACATCGGCGATGCGAACTACAAGCCGTACGCGCAAGCGGCATACGACTCCCTTATCCTTCGCGAACCCGATGGTGAGTATGTGCCGATGCTTGCCGAGTCGTGGGAGTTCAGCGACGAGAACCGCACCATCACTCTTGACCTCCGTGATGACGTGACGTTCTCGGATGGTGAACCCTTCGATGCCGATGCCGTCGTGGCCAATTTCGAGCACTTCTCCGCCGGCACGGGACCGCTGTCGACTCAGCTCGATGGCTTCGAATCGGCGGAGGCGATCGACGAGTACACAGTCGAAGCGACGTTCGCGAACGCGATTCCCGACCTCGTCTACAACCTCTCCGACGCTGCCGGACGTATGGCGAGTCCTGCGAGCTTGGGGGATGACGGCCTCGCGACCGTGCCGGTCGGCACGGGACCATACGTGATGGACGAAGCGTCGACGGTGCAGGGGTCAACCTACGTGCTCACGCCCCGCGAGGAATACTGGAACCCGGAGCTGCAGAAGTTCGACGCTGTCGAGTTCCGCATCTTCGAGGACGAGGCGGCGCTGATCAACGCGCTCCGCAGCGGGCAGGTCGACGCCGGTAACCTGACGAGCCCGGACAACGTGTTGAGCGCGAGGGAGGCAGGCCTGTCGATCCTCAATCCGGAGGCGCACATCTCCTGGTTCGGACTGATCTTGTTCGACCGCACGGGTGAGATGGTGCCCGAGCTCGCGGATCCTCGTGTCCGCGAAGCTCTCGCATGGGCGATCGATCGCGAGACGCTCGCGGAGGTCGCCCTCGGTATCGAAGACGGCACGATCGACACGCAGATCTTCAACGAGGGATCTGCGGCGTGGAGCGAGGAGCTCGCTGACCGTTATCACTACGACGTCGACAAGGCGAAGGAGCTGATGGCGGAAGCCGGTGTGGACGGATTCACCTTGACGATGCCCGTGGGTGCGCTCTTCTCCCAGGGCATGCTCACAGGCGTGGAGAACAATCTCGCGGAGATCGGCGTCGAGGTGGTGTGGGAGGACGTTCCGGCACAAGCCTTCATCGGCGACATGTTGAGCGGCAACTATGCGACGAGCGTCATGGTGATCGGCGCCGTTCCCACCGACTGGTTCGTCGTGCAGTCGTACCTCGCGGAATCCGCCGCGTGGAACCCGCTCGGCACGACCGACGAAGAACTCCAGTCTCTGATCGAGGCAATCCCGGCGCAGAGCGAGGAGGAACGCGTCGAATCCTTCCGTCAGATCAATGAGTTCGTGGTCGAGAACAACTGGTTCCAGCCGTGGTTCTGGGCGGAGGAGAACTTCGCCGTCAACGAGGAGTCGGTGAACGTCGAGTTGCAGTTGCAACAGAACGTGCCGTCGATCTACAACTACTCGCCCGTCTCCTGACACTGGCGTGCCCCGGGGTGATCGGCTCCGGGGCGCGTTCGTCGACAATCGGATGCACCTATGCTGACATTCCTCGCGAAGCGCGTCGCCTCTGGCTTGGTCCTCGTCGTCTTGATCCCCTCGTTGGCGTTCATCCTGATGCGCGCCGGATCCGCAGACGTGGCGCGGCAGATCCTCGGCCAGACGGCGACCGTTGAGCAAGTCGCAGCGAAGACCGCGGACCTCGGCCTCGATCGTCCCCTGATCGAGCAGTACCTGACCTGGGCGGGAGCCGCCTTGCGCGGCGATCTCGGCGTCTCGTGGTTCACCAACGAGTCCGTCGCACATGCGATGGCAACGCGCGTGCCGGCGACGCTCAGTCTGGTCGTGGTCACCACCGTCGTCGCTGCCCTCGTGGCCGTCGCGCTCGGACTGGCGGCAGCGTACTTCCGCGGCTGGCTCGACAAGGTGTTGCAGGTGCTGTCGGTCGCCGGATTCGCCTTGCCGGGATTTTGGCTCGCCCTCATGCTCGTCATCTGGTTCGCGATCAACGTGCCGATCTTCCCCGCGACCGGCTACGTACCGATCGACGAGGACATCGGCCGTTGGGTGCGATCGATCGTCCTGCCGGTGACAGCGCTCGCCGTCGGCGCCGTCACAGCGACCGCGCAGCAGGTGCGCGGCGCGGTGATGGATGTGCTGCAACAGGACTGGGTGCGCACACTGCGCGCGCGCGGTATCTCGACGCCGTCGCTCGTGTTCAAACATGTGCTCCGTAGCGCGGGCGTCACAGGACTAACGGTGCTCGGGCTCCAGTTCATCGGCCTCCTCGGCGGCGCCGTCTTCGTCGAACGAATCTTCGCGATCCCCGGAATGGGCCAAGTGCTCGTCTCGTCGACGGCGCAAGGGGATCTGCCGCTCGTGCTCGGCGTCGTTCTGGTGACGACGATCATTGTCGTCATCGTCAACCTCGTCATCGACCTCGGAGTCGGATTCTTCAACCCGAAGGCGCGTCTGTCATGACTAATGAGTACACTGCACCTCTCCCGACCGGAGAACCGACGATCAAACGCGGCTCGGTCATCCTGCGCGCACTGCGCAATCCCGCGGGATTGATCGCGGGAGTCGTGATCGCGTTGGTGATCCTCGTCGCGATCTTCGCCGACGTCATCGCCCCCTACGGTGCTGACGAGAGTGACCTGACGCGACTCTTCGAACACGGCGGCGACGGTCACCTCCTCGGAACCGACGGAGCCGGGCGGGACGTCGTCTCGCTCTTGATCTACGGTGCGCGTTCATCGCTCATCGGTGCCGCGATCGCGGTGGGTGTTTCGATGCTCGTCGGTGTCCCCACTGGGCTCATCGCTGGTTTTTACGGACGATGGTTCGACACCGTCGGCATGTGGGTCTCGAGCGCCGTTCTGGCGCTGCCCGGGATCGTTGTACTGCTGGCGTTTCGCGCTTCGGTCAGTACGTCCATGTGGATGGCGATGCTGGTCTTCGGTGTCCTCCTTGCGCCGTCGTTCTTCAACCTTGTCCGGGCGGCCGTGCGCGCCGTGCGCGATGAGCTCTACGTCGATGCGGCGCGCGTATCCGGCGTGTCCGACGCACGAATCATCGCCCGGCACGTGCTGACCGTCGTGCGAGCGCCGATCGTGATTCAGGCGGCGATGGTGGCAGCACTCGGTCTGATGATCCAAGCGGGACTCGAGTTCTTGGGACTCGGCGACCGCAACACGCCGAGCTGGGGACAGTCGTTGAACGAAGGTTTTCAGAACATCTTTCGCGCCGACCACCTCATTCTGTGGCCGGG
>DXDC01000217.1 GCA_019115685.1 Candidatus Agrococcus pullicola | reverse complement strand
TTCCTGGAAGCAGCGCTCCCGATGCTTCGGGAACACCGCAGGACGACATTGCCTGTCGTCGTCTTGAACTCTGACGGAAGCGTCGCGGCGGATAAGCTTCGTCGCTCACTCGCGTCTGCTGCCAGGGAGTGGAGGATCCCGGTGGTCACCGACTTCGCCGGAGCGATCCGGATCCTGTCCACGCTCAACGATCACGAGGCTCGAGTGATCCAGGCGGGGGCGGCATCGAACACGGTGTGAGCCCGGACGCATGGGAGTGACGAGGGAGGACCGAACGAAGGGAAGCGGACGTTGCGACATCAACCGTGGTCCCTGCTGGTCCAGACGTGCTTCACACAAGGAACAGTCTTTCTCGTTCGCCCGACGTCTGCGTACCGAGCGCTGGAACTGGGTATCGATTTCGCATGGCTCGGTTCTCTCGCTGCGGCCTTTTCGCTCCTACCGGCGCTCATCGCGGCGTTCGTGGGCCACTTCGTCGATCGAAGAAACGAGAAAAAGACGCTCGTCGTGGGTGGTTCATTGATGGTCGTCGCGGCGGGCGGGCTTGTCTTTTGGTCCTCGTCACTGCTGCTCCTGATGGGCTGGAATGGCCTCCTTGGAATGGGATTCGTCTGCTGCGTTGTGAGCCAACAAACCATCGTCGCGCACGGAAATCCGAAGACGGTCGACTCCAACTTTGGTGTGTTCACGCTAGTTGGGGCGCTGGGACAGTCGCTCGGACCACTGGCAATCACCACTTTTAGCGGGCGTACCGCACTTCCAGACACCACGCTCCTGTTTGTAGTAGGGGTCTGCTGCGCGGTCGTCGCGCTGACGCTCGCTGTCGCAATGGGGTCACCCGCCGATGTCACTCGCTCGACGGGCGGGGCCCTTCCGCGGCACTCGATCTTGGATGCGCTGAATGTCCCAATACACACGCGAGGAAGGATATTCAGCATGATCGTCGTCAGCATCGTCATACTCGCAGCCGTCGACCTGCTGACGGTCTACCTGCCCGCGTGGGGGGTTGAGATGGGAGTCTCAGCCACCATGGTCGGAGTATTGCTGAGTGTGCGGTCGATTGCAACGATGCTCTCACGTCTCGGACTGGGCACGATCGTGAGAATATTCGGACGATCGACATTGGTTGTCGCCTCGACGTTGATCGCTGGGATTGCCGTGCTTCTTCTGGGGTTCACGACGAATGCCGTCGTGGCGGGCGTGGTGCTTCTGGTGGCAGGCCTCGCGCTCGGCATCGGGCAGCCGCTCACGATGGCGACCGTGTCGCTCCTGGCACCGCGTGGCACGGTGGGTCTGTGGTTGTCGATTCGGCTGACAGGTAACAGCCTCGGTCTGGTCTTCATCCCGCCCGCTGTCGGACTGCTTGCCGGAGTGCTTGGCATCGCCGGGGTGTTTGGCGTCCTAGCCGTGATGTTGATGGGGGTCGCGGGCCTTGCGCGCACTGGTCACCGTTGACGTCAGGGATCGTCCCGTGGCGAATCACTCAGAGACTCACCAGGAAGATCGAGGCCAACGCAACGGCGGCCGCGAGGACGGTGGAGATAGCCCCAAGCGCGAGCGGGCGCCATCCAGTGGCGATCAGCTTTCGGATGTCGACAGCGAATCCCAGCCCGAGCATCGCTGCGGCGAGCAGCAGGTTCGTTCCAAACTCCAAAGCACCAAGGACCTCTGCGGGGAGCGGAATGAAGGTGCGGAGTCCTACTGCGACCAAGAAACCCGCGACGAACAACGGGAGCAAGGGAGGGCGCTTGCCGCTCACATTGACGCCAGACGTGCGGTGCTCGACGGCGTTGATGATCATGATCAACGGAGCGAGGAGCACGACTCGCGCCAGTTTCGCCACTGTTGCAAAGGCGAGCGCGGCGGTGGAGACCATTCCTCCTGCTGCCACAACCTGCGCGACCTCGTGGATGCTCGCGCCCGCCCACACTCCCGCCTGCAGGTCGCTCAGCCCGAGCGTTCGGGCGAGAAGCGGAAGCGCGAACATCGCGATCGTCCCGAAGATGGTCACGAGTGCCACGGCCTGGGCGGTGTCTTCCTCAGACTTCGCTTCTGGATCGACGATGCTACTCATCGCTGCAACGGCAGAGGCTCCGCAGATCGAGAAGCCGGTGGCCACGAGCATGCGTGTGATGCGAGGCACTCGCAGCAGGCGTCCAGCCGCAATGGTACCGAGGAACGTCACTGTCACGGTGATGAGGAGGACCGCGACTCCCCGCAACCCGATTGTCCCGAGGCTGACGACGGAGAGCTTGAATCCGAGGAGTACGATACCGAGGCGCAAGTACTTCTTCGATGCCCACGAGATGCTGCTGGCTGTCGCGGAAGGCACGACTTTCAGGTTCCCGACGATCGCACCGATCACGATCGCGAGCAGGAGAGTCGAGAGCGCGGGGACGAGCGCGGCGAGCGACATTGCGCCGAGTCCCGTCACCAGCAGGATCGCCGCGATTCCAGCGTGTCGCCGCGAGGCGCGGAGCGTGCGAATGGTCATGAGTCCACGCTGTCGTCGTCGTCGCTCGAGG
>DXDC01000216.1 GCA_019115685.1 Candidatus Agrococcus pullicola | reverse complement strand
ATCGCGAGGTTATCAACGCGTACCTCACCGGTCTCGAGCGAGCTCGTGAAGCGGGCATCGATCTTTCGAAGATCCACTCGGTTGCATCCTTCTTCGTTTCTCGCGTCGACAGTGAGATCGACAAGCGCCTCACGGCGATCGGCTCGGAAGAAGCTGTCGCGTTGAAGGGCAAGGCGGGTATCGCGAACGCCAGGCTCGCCTACCGCGTGTACGGTGAAGAGTTCGGGTCCGAACGTGCGCTGACGCTGCTAGCGGCCGGAGCCAACAGGCAGCGGCCGCTGTGGGCGTCCACCGGGGTCAAGGACCCCTCCTACCCCGACACGATGTACGTCACCGAGCTGGTTGCCGATGAAGTCGTGAATACGATGCCCGAGAATACGCTCGAGGCGACAGCGGACCACGCAGAGGTGCGCGGAGACACGATCAGCGGCAGCTTCACGGAGGCCGACGCTGTGCTCGACGCGGTCGAGGGGGCCGGGGTCTCATACATCGAGGTGACAGAACTTCTCGAGCGGGAAGGCGTCGAGAAGTTCGAGGTCTCTTGGAATGAACTCGTGGAGACGGTTCGAGGCCAGCTCGATGCGGAAAACGGGTAGATGAGCGCTCCCATCGGGCCGGGGCACAATCCGCTTCGTTCGTCCCGGGATGCCCGACTCACGCGCATCCCCGGGCCGAACGGGCTCATCATCTTCGGTGTCACGGGCGATCTCGCACGGAAGAAACTTCTTCCTGCGGTATACGACCTCGCCAACAGGGGGCTGTTGCCACCGGGGTTTGCGCTCACGGGATTCGGGCGCCGCGACTGGACGAGCGAAGAGTTCGCCGACGTTGTTCTCGAGAACGTGAAGCAGTACGCTCGCACACCGTTCCGGGAAGCGGTGTGGGAGCACCTGCGCCAGGGAATCCGTTTCGTTCAGGGCGCCTTCGACGACGACAACGCGTTCGACCGGCTCGCCGAAACTGTGCGGAACCTCGATCGTGAACGCGGCACCATGGGCAACCACGCGTTTTATCTGTCGATTCCGCCTAACTCGTTCCAGACCGTCACCCAGCAGTTGAAACGCTCGGGCCTCGCAGCCCCGGCGGAGAACGAGTGGCGCAGGGTAGTCATCGAGAAGCCATTCGGGCACGATCTACAATCCGCGCGTGAACTGAACGAAACCGTCGAGAGCGTGTTTCCACCCGACAGCGTCTTCCGAATCGACCACTATCTCGGCAAGGAGACCGTGCAGAATATCCTGGCGATGCGCTTCGCGAACACGCTATGGGAGCCGATCTGGAACGCGAACTTCATCGATCACGTGCAGATCACGATGGCCGAAGACATCGGCGTGAGCGGTCGGGCAGGGTACTACGACGGTGTCGGCGCGGCGCGGGATGTCATCCAGAATCATCTGCTGCAGTTGTTTGCGCTGACCGCGATGGAGGAGCCGGTGTCGTTCGATGCCGAGGACCTGCGGAACGAGAAGGAGAAGGTGCTGCAGGCTACAAGGCTGCCGGAGGATCTTTCTTCCGGTGTTGCGCGAGGGCAGTACGCGGGCGGTTGGCAGGGCGCGAAGCACGTCAGCGGTTTCCTCGAAGAGGACGGCATGGACCCCCGGTCCAAAACGGAGACATTCGCTGCGATAACGCTGTTCGTCGACAACCGAAGGTGGGCCGGCGTCCCCTTCTACCTGCGGACGGGCAAACGACTCGGCCGCCGTGTGACCGAGATCGCAATCGTGTTCAAGCGCGCATCGCAGTACCTCTTCGATCCGTCCAAGACGAGCACAATGGGCGAGAACGCGCTTGTTATCCGGGTCCAGCCGAACGAGGGCATCTCCATCCGTTTCGGCTCGAAGGTTCCTGGCACCGGCATGTTCGTCCGCGACGTCACAATGGACTTCGGATACGGACACGCCTTCACAGAAGAGTCGCCGGAGGCATACGAGCGCCTGCTCCTTGACGTGCTGCTGGGAGACCCTCCCCTGTTCCCCCGACACCGTGAAGTGGAGCTCTCATGGCGGATCCTGGATCCCGTCGAGCAGTTCTGGGATTCGCTCGAGGGTCCCGTTGAGCAGTACGAGCCAGGCTCCTGGGGGCCGCAGAGTGCTGACGACATGCTGGCAAGGGATGGCCGAACGTGGAGGCGTCCGTGATCAAGCACCTTGAAGACACGAATACGAGCGCGGTTATCCGGACGCTCGACGAGATCCGTGAGGAGGGCGGCGTCGTCGCGCTGGGAAGAGTGTTGACGCTGCTGATCCACACGCAGACCGGAGCAGAGGAAGACGCGATAGAGGCTGCCAACGACGCAAGCCGTGAGCACCCGATGCGCGTCATCGTGATCAGCCGGAACACTGACGACGTTCGTGCGAAAGAGGCGCCGCGCCTCGATGCGGAAATCCGTGTGGGAGGAGACGCGGGAGCGAGCGAAGTCGTGCTGCTGCAGTGCCGAGGCGAAGTGGGTTCACGGCTGATCGGCGTCGTTCAGGGTCTCCTACTGCCGGACGCACCGATCGTGGCGTGGTGGCCTACCTTTATGCCGACCCAGCCCGCCGAATCGCAGTTGGGCTCAATCGCTCATCGGCGCATAACCGATACTGGAGCGCAACAGGAGCCCCGCGCAGCATTGCGCGCGCTGGCGGACGGTTACACCCCTGGCGATACCGATTTAAGCTGGACGCGACTCACGAACTGGCGGGCGCACTTGGCCGCAATGCTCGATCAGCCGCCGTACACGCCCGTTTCCGCCGTCACGGTCTGCGGCAGCCTGGACAACCCGAGCGTTCACCTGATGAGTGCTTGGCTGCACTGCCGGCTGCGAGTCCCCGTGCAACTTCGACCGCCCGAGACGGGCATGCCGATCGGATCGAGCGGCCTCTCCAGCATCGTGCTCGAACGCGGTGACGAGGAGAACTCGCTGACCAGAATCGAACACGGAACCGGTCTCATGAGACAGACGGGTCAGCCGGACCATCGTGTCGCGCTGTCGCGGCGCGGTCTGCGAGACCAGCTCTCCGAGGAACTGCGCCGGCTCGACGCCGACGAGATGTACCGCGAGGTGCTCGCGGATTTCGCTCGACTGGATGCCGAGGAGGGCCCGAAGTCATGACCGCAAAGCTCAACACGTTTTCCACTAGAGAAGCACTCATCGACCGTGTCGCCGACCGCGCGGTTCGCCTGCTCGGACGATTGACCGAGGAGCGGGAGCGTGTCGACGTTTGCCTGACCGGCGGCTCCGTCGGCATCGGCGTTTTGGCTGCGGCAGCCGAGCATCCGGCGCTGCGGGATATCGAGCTCGAGCGCATCCACTGGTGGTGGGGCGATGACCGCTTCGTGCCCTCGAGCAGTGACGAGCGGAATGAACTGCAAGCGAGGGAGGCGCTGCTCGACGCGCTCTCGATCCCTCCCCAACTCGTGCACGAGCTTCCCGCCAGTGATGCCGGATTCAGCCTGGGAGAGGCGGCTGTCGCCGCAACGAACGAACTGGCAGAGGCCGAACCGTTCGCCCTGACCTTTCTCGGAGTAGGTCCGGATGCGCACGTCGCGTCGCTGTTTCCCGACCAACCGGGAACGAGAGTGCACGAGTGCGGTGTTATCGCGGTCGTAGACTCCCCCAAGCCGCCACCCGAGCGGCTCTCCCTGACGTTCGCGGCCCTCAACGCGTCCGAACGGATTTGGCTCGTTGTAGCCGGAGAGGACAAGGCGGATGCGGTGCGAGCCGCGCTGGGAGACTTCGATCCGGTCGCAGCTCCCGTTTCCGGTGTCGCAGGAACGCAAGAGACGCTGCTGTTCACGGATGCGTCAGCAGCGTCTCTTATCGAACGTTAGCGGTTACCGCTAGCCCTGTCCTCGGCGGGCGCGGAGTTTCTGCAGCGCCTCGTCGAGCAACTGGTCAGCCTCTTCCGGCGTCCGGCGCTCCTTCACGTACGCGAGGTGCGTCTTGTAAGGTTCTGATTTCTGCACCTGAGGAGGCCTGGTCTTGTCACGCCCAGCAGGCAGCCCCGTGGTGGGTGAGTCGACAGTCTCAGGGATCTCCTCTTCCGGAAGATCAGCCGCGAAGTAGCGAACGATCTCGTTACCGAGCGCGTCCCAGTAGGAAATCGCACGACGTCCGGCGTGGTACCCGCGATCCTGCTCGCCCATGGGGCCAGCGCCGAC
>DXDC01000215.1 GCA_019115685.1 Candidatus Agrococcus pullicola | reverse complement strand
TGGACCCCGATCCTTCAGACTCTTCGCTTCCGCTCACCACCCCCTCACAGAAGGAAGTAACAGCATGAAACGCAAGACCCTTGGCACGGTAGTTCTCGCCGTGACAATGGCCACAGCACTCGTGGCATGTTCCGCGGACCCCGGCACCTCGCAGGGTGATGAGTCTGCCGTTTCCGGCGGTACTATCCGTGTCGGACTTGACATTGAGGTCTCTTCGGTCGACCCGATCGGCAACGACATCGGCCAGCAGTCAAGCCTGGTGCTGGCGAATGCAATCTATGAGCCGCTGCTCATGGATGGCCCGCGCGGCGAATTGGTTCCGGTGCTGGCCGAGTCGCTCGAAAGCGACGACCTGATTGATTGGACGCTGATTCTTCGCCCAGATCTGACGTTCTCTGACGGCACGGCATTAGATGCTGCCGCGGTGATCGCTCATATCGAGCGGGCACAGAACTCCGAGTCCGCGGTAGCGCAAGGTGCGCAGGAGATCATTGAAATAGCCGAGGTCGACGAAACAACGGTCGAGATGACGCTAGCCGAAGCGAACGCGACCTTCCCGCGGTACTTCGCACGCAACCTCGGCATGATTGGCAGCACCACAGCGACCGACCCCGAGGGCAGCCCCTTGGGCGCTGGACCTTACCGACTGGTTTCGCTGTCGGCAGGATCCTCGTTGACCGTCGAGCGCAATCCGGAATATGCCGGGAACACACCCGCCTACGCCGATGAGATCGTCTTCCAGTTCCTGCCCGATACCGACTCCCGTTACCAGACCCTCGCAGCGGGGACCGTCGATGTCGTATGGATCGAGACGCCAAGTTTGATGACTCAGGCTGAGACAGACGGTTTGCAGCTGGCCTTGGCGAATGCAACAACGGCCACGGCAATTTTCAATACCGAGCAGGCACCCTTCAATGATCCCCTCGCGCGACGAGCCGTTCAGACAGCTATCGACCGGGACGCATTGCTACAGGTGACCAACCAAGGACAGGGCGCGCTCTCTCACGGACCAATCTCGTCGCAAAGCGAATATCAGACTGGTTCCACCTATCCAGAGTTCGACCCGGATGCCGCGCGCGCACTGCTGGAGCAGTACGGGCAGCCGCTCGCCTTCGCATACACCACAGACGCGCAGCCCGAGGCGATGGCGCGAGCGACCGCGATCCAGCAGATGCTCGGTGACGTGGGTATCGAGATGGAGATCGATGTGGCGGATGCCGCGACCTGGGCGAGCAAGCTCTTTGCGAAAGATTTCCACGTGATCGAGTTCGTAACCAGCGGCTACGGCGATACGGGTTCCGCAATGACGATGTTCGAAGCCGACTCCTTCTCCAACCTCGGCGGATACGCCAATGCCGAAGTCAGCGCTCTGATCGATCAGGCCCGTTCCGCGACCACACCCCAGGAACGTAGCGACTTGTACAACGCGGCCAGCGAGCTGATCGTAGCTGAGGCAGCAGTGCTCTTCTTCACTGAGAGCCCCAGCGGCTTCATCGCAAGCCCGAAGATCGGCGGACTCCCCGATGTCAGCGACCGCAATGTCATCTCTGTCTCACCTGGAGAATGGTGGATCAAATAGAAATCCGTGCGTGGGTGCACCGGGGAGTGCGAGGATTCATCGTCCTCACGCTCCTCGGTCTGCTCACGATGAGTCTGCCCGCATTGATGACGGGAACGCCGGCCCTTGCCGTTCTGGGAGTGAACGCCTCCCCGGATCAGATCGCGGCCTTCATGGCTTCTCTCAACCTCGACCGACCCGCGCCGGAGCGTCTGTGGGAGTGGCTATCAAATGCTGCTGGTGGCGACCTCGGAGCGTCACTAGTAACAGGACGGTCTTTAACCGATGAACTGGCCGCTCGACTGCCGATCACCATCGAACTGCTGCTCCTCGGGCAGGTCGTCGCGCTCGCGCTCACCTTGCCCGTGGCAATGGCCTCAGCCTGGCGGCCCGGTGGACTCTTAGACCGCATCGCGACTGTCACAGCGTTCGTCCTCCTCTCCGTCCCGACATTCGTGTTCGGACTGCTGGGCATCATGTTGTTCTCGGTGATGCTAGGGCTACTGCCTGCAACTGGATGGGTGCCGTTCGGAATCGACCCCATAGGACATCTCCGTCACCTCGTACTCCCGGTGCTCACAATCGGCCTCGCGGAGGCGGCTGTCCTGGTCCGAGTGCTAAGGGCGGATCTCATCACGACCATGCGCGAACCCTATGTGCTCGCATCGCGCTCCCGCGGCATGGGAACCGCGCGATTGATGATCACGCGTGTGCTGCGCCCTTCATCGCTCACCACCATGACGCTGGTCGGTTTGGGGTTCGGGGCACTTTTCGGTGGCTCGGCGCTCATCGAGACAGTCTTCGCTATCCCTGGAATGGGTCGCCTGGCGGTGACAGCGATAGGCGCACGCGATTTCCCAGTGATTGAAATGATCGTCATTTTCTCTGGAATCGCGGTTTTCCTCGCCGCGCTAGCCGTAGACATCTTGTACACCTTCGTCGATCCAAGGACACGCCGTGCTCACGCAAGAAGCTGACACCCGCCCGGCACTCAGCAATAGCCGCTCC
>DXDC01000214.1 GCA_019115685.1 Candidatus Agrococcus pullicola | reverse complement strand
GGGTCAGACGGTTGCGATCGTGGGGCCGACGGGTGCGGGGAAGACCACGCTCGTGAACCTCCTGATGCGGTTCTACGAGATCGACGGCGGGAGCATCGAGCTCGACGGTGTCGACACGCGCGAGATGACGAGGCGTGCACTGCGCGCGCAGACCGGCATGGTGCTGCAGGACACCTGGCTGTTCGGCGGCACCATCCGCGAAAACATCGCGTACGGCCGCCCAGACGCGACCGACGACGAGATTCTCGAAGCGGCCAGGGCGACGTACGTCGACCGGTTCGTGCAGTCGCTGCCAGACGGCTACGACACGGTCATCGATGAGGACGCCACAAACCTCTCGCAGGGCGAGAAACAGCTGGTGACGATCGCGCGAGCCTTCCTTGCGAGGCCGAATGTGCTCATCCTCGATGAGGCCACCAGCTCGGTGGATACGCGCACAGAGTCGCTCTTGCAGCACGCGATGGCGGCGCTGCGAAGCGATCGCACTTCGTTCGTGATCGCGCACCGGCTCTCCACGATTCGGGATGCGGACGTCATCCTGGTCATGGAGCAGGGCTCGATCGTCGAGCAGGGCTCGCACGAGCAACTCGTCGATGCGCAGGGTGCCTACTGGCGTCTGCTGAACGCGCAGTTCGAGCAGGCCGCCGTCGACATCGACGCGGAGGAGGCGCTGGAGACCGGCGCGATTCCGGTACAGGGGGAATCGCTGACCTAAACCCCGCCTCACGATTCGGGAAACGCCTACTCAGCATGCGGCTTGGTAGGCGTTTCCCGAATCGTGATGTTCCGGCTATTCGAGAAATGCCTATCGATGAGCATGCTCGTTAGGCATTTCCCGCATCGGTAGTGCACCGGGATGCGATGCTGTACGACGTCTGACGTTGGCGATCAGAGTCGTGCGATGATGTTCGGTACGTGGTGGGCCTCCTGGGCGAGCATCCTGAGCACTGCCTCGATGTCTTCGCGGTCGACGGCGGTCGTCGCGCTGGCCCCGACAAGTGCCAGGAACGGGATGAGCGCGGCGGTTCGAGCGTGCTCGCCCGGCACGATTCGTCGCCAGATCGCTTCCAGGGCCGCGAGCTGCTGAGCGTCGATGTCGTCCTGCGCTGCGCGCGCTTGCTCATCGACGAGCGCCCATGATCGAACGGCACGATCGAGGCGGTCGTCAGGGACTCGCGCAATAAGCGTCGCAAGGTATTCGAGAGCTTCATCGGCGCTCATATCGTCGACACCGCGCCCGATATCCTTCGCGAGCTCTTCTCTGCTCTGCCGAAAGCTCTCGAGCACTTCTGCGCGCAGTGCTGCAGCACCGCGGAAGTGATGGTGGAAAGAGCCCTTCGTCACACCCAGCTGTGCGGCGAGTCGATCGACGCGGATGGCGCCCTCGCCGCCTTCCGCGAGTGCGTCAAGACCGGCGGCGATCCAATCGTCTTTTGTCGGCATGCGTGTCTCCTTGCGTCCCCAACAGCACTAGCGGTCATACCATACCGTATGGTATGTTCTTCGCATGAGCGGACTTCCGGATCCCGTGTGGCCAGTCGTCGTGCTCGCGGCCATCTGCCTCTTCGATGCCGTGATCTGCTGGAAGCCCGTGCCCTTCATCGCGCAGTGCCTACGAGATGTGCGGTTCCCGAAGCGGCTGTGGTGGATGCTCACACCGATCAAAACGGCAGCCGCGGCAGGGCTGATCATCGGTATCTGGCTGCCGTGGTTGGGGCTGCTGACGAGCGTTTGCCTCGTTGCCTACTTCGTCGTTGCGATCTCGATGCACATCCGCGCACGCGACTTCGGCCGCAATCTCTTCGTCAACGCGACGGGGATGCTCGCGATCAGCATCGCGGTGCTCGTCTGGTGCTTCCTCGTCTGAGCAGCGGCTAAAAGTTCCAGAGTTCGTGCCAGGGCACATCGAGTTCGCGCGCGAGGCGCCTCACGGCCGGGATGCTCATCCCGATCACTGTTGACGGGTCTCCCGTGATCGTGTCGATGAAGGCTGCACCTCGGCCGTCGATCGTGAAGGCGCCGGCGACTTTGAGAGGCTCGCCGGTTGCGACGTAGGCGTCGATCTCGGGCTCGGAGATGTCGGAAGAGAAGGTGAGCTCGGTAGCTGTCCACGCTTCCGAAGCGCCAACACGTTCACCGTTCTCGATCCGTAGCACGTGGTGGCCCGAGTGCAGTACAGCGGTCTTGCCGCGTTGCTGCAGCCAGCGCTCGCGGGCACGATCGGCAGTGTGCGGCTTGCCGAGCATTTCGCCGTCGAGTTCCAGAGAAGAATCGCCGCCTAACACGAGGCCCGTAAATCCGGCGCTCGCCTCGGTATTCAAGAAGGCCTCCGCCTTTGCCCTCGCCAGTAGTGTCACGTAGGTCTCGGGTGTCAGTGTTCCGTGCTCGGCTTTCGCGGATTCGACCAGTAGATCCTCGTCCACGTCCGTCGGTTGCACAATCGGTTCGATACCGGCCTGGCGAAGCAGCATGAGACGAGCGGGCGAGGCGGAGGCGAGCACGAGACGCATGCGACCATGCTACGGGCACGAAGAAGGGCCACGGCTCACGCCGGGCCCCTCTCGGTTGCTGGTCAGCGGGTCGGGCTAGTTGTAGACCATTCCGCCATCGACCATGATTGTCTGGCCGGTGACGTAGTTGGAGTTTTCACTTGCCAGGAAGGAGACGACACCTGCGACGTCCTCGGGCGTTTCAATGCGCCCGAGCGCGATCGACTCGACGTTCTCTTTGAGGTTCTCACCGAGGGGCTTGCCGTTGATCTCGTGCAGTCGCTTGTCGATGAGGTCCCACATGCCGGTTCCGACGATCCCGGGGGCATAGGCGTTGACGGTGTGCCCCTTGGGCGCGAGTTCTTGCGCGGCCGCCTGCGTCAACCCTCGAACGGCGAACTTCGAAGCGGAGTACGCGCTCAGGATGGGGTAGCCCTTGACGGCTGCGATCGAAGCGGCTGAGACGATCTTGCCCTTCACGCCGAGCTCATCGAACTTGCGAACCGCGGCCTGGATGCCCCAGAAGATGCTGTTGACGTTGATCGGGAAGATCTGGTCGAGCTCCTCCTCCGTCACTTCGAGCACCGGCTTCACCTGCGCGATGCCTGCGTTGTTGACGATGACGTCGAACCCTCCGAGCGAGTCGGCGACAGAGTCGACAGCCTGCTCGATGTCGTCCTTCTTCGATACGTCGACGCCGACGAACACGGCTTTGCGGCCGAGCTTCTCGATGCCCGAGATCGTTTCCTCGGCGGTCTCCGACTGTGCGGGGAGGTCCGCTACACCGATGTCGAAACCGTCTTCCGCAAGCTTGAGTGCGATGCCGCGACCAATGCCCTGAGCGGCTCCTGTTACAAGTGCAACCTTTTGTTTCGTCATGATGCTCCTAACTGCAATGCCAGCGAGTTGCGGCACGAATCTCGTGCGTTCGCCGGCCGAATTGGGTACTGACGTGAACAACGCTGCAGGCCGCAGATTATTCCAAAATTGAAATACCTGAGTAGCTTCTAGACTTGACGGGTGGCCAAACGAGATCTGCGAACGACACTGAACCCCGGCGACCGCATGGAGGTGACGGTCGACAACGTTGCGCACGGCGGGCTCTTCGTCGCCCGCACCGAACACGGTGTCGTCTTCGTGCCGGATGCCCTGCCCGGCGAACGGGTCGCGGTTGAGCTGAGTCGCATATCCAAGTCGTTCGCGCACGCGGAGACGCTCGAGGTGCTCGAAGCATCCGCTGATCGCGTCGAACATTTCTGGCCCGAGGCTCGCATCGAGCGATCGGCGAACACGCGTGCAGGGGGAGCCGAGTTCGGTCACATCCGCCTGCCCGTCCAGAGGGGCCTGAAGACCGCGGTGCTGCGGGACGCAATGCAACGCTTCGGTGGGGTCGAGACCGACGTCGAAGTCCAGTCGGCCCCCGGCGACGATGATCGGGGCGGCCTCGCGTGGCGCACACGCGTCCGTTTGCAGGTCAGTGAGTCGGGGAGGCAGGGGCCGTTCGCGGCGCGCACGCACACCGTCGTCCCCGTCACGAGTATTCCACTAGCGACGGAGGGCATCCAGCGAGACGCACTGTTGGAGGAGCTCCTCGTCGGTGCGTCCCGGGTCGACTACGCGGAGCTCGGTGACGGCACGGTTGATGTGATCGCGACGGAAGGCGATGCGCCGGAGGGCCCGACGCAGACCATCGTCGAACACGTTGGCGACCGCGCATTTCAATTGGATCGCGCCGGGTTCTGGCAGGTGCACCGCGAAGCGCCCGCACTACTGGGGGCAGCGGTGCGTCGAGCCATCGATACCGATCTCGTCGACCCGAAGGCTGCGAACTTCG
>DXDC01000213.1 GCA_019115685.1 Candidatus Agrococcus pullicola | reverse complement strand
TGCTGGACGAGTTCGAACGGGCCGAGAAGTTCACGGGACCTACCTCGACCCCGCAGGTCGAGCGCTAGAACCGGCGAGCCGAGCAATTCTGCAAAGCGGTGAAACGACGTGTGGTTCGCTGTGATGCCGTGGATGGCCAGCACCGGGTCGCCGGAAGCGTTCTCGTTCCAGAGCGCACCGTGGAGGTCGCCGCCCGCAACGGGGATGTCGACGAGCCGCTCGGTCATCTGAGCCGCGGTCATCGCGCACTCCAGCCGCCGTCGATGACCTGCGAGGTACCCGTCACCATACCCGAGTGCTCGTCGGCGAGCCACAGCGCGAGCGAAGCGACGTCGTCGAGCGGCACGAGCTTTTTAATCGCGGGTTCGGTCAGCATGATCTTCTCGACCACGTCGCTCTCGGAGATACCGTGGATGCGCGCTTGGTCCGCGATCTGCTGCTCGACCAGGGGCGTCAGAACATAGGCGGGATTGATGCAGTTCGACGTAATGCCATGCGGAGCCCCTTCCAGCGCCGTCACTTTCGATAGTCCTTCCAGTCCGTGCTTCGCCGCAACGTAAGCCGACTTGAACGCGGATGCGCGAATCCCGTGCACGCTCGACAGGTTGATGATGCGGCCGAATCCGCGCTCGATCATGCCCGGCATGGCCGCTCTGATCAGCAGGAACGGCGCTTCGAGCATGATTCTGTGCAGCAGCCGCCACGCCTCCGGGTCGAAGTCCACGATCGATGCGACCCGCTGGAGGCCGGCGCAGTTCACGAGGATGTCCGTGTCGAGCTCGAGACCCTCGAGCGCCGTCGTGTCGGCGAGATCCACCTGCCAGGCGATACCTCCGAGGCTCTCGGCAACTCTCGCTGCAGCTCTGCCATCGACATCGGCGACCGTGACTTCAGCGCCCTCGGCAGCGTAGGCCCTGGCGATCGCTTCTCCTATACCAGAAGCACCGCCGGTAACGACCGCTCGCTTCCCTGTCAGTCGGCCCATGAACTCAGCCCCTCTCGTCTCGGCCGGTGCCCAGCGCTCGCTGGACAAAGGCGACCATTTCATCAAAGACGTGCTCGGGAATCTGCGATTCGTGCTCGCGTTCCCAGAGCACATAGCGCATCCCGATCATCTCTCCGACGCCCATCAGCGCCCACGCGGTCACCTCGGGATCCTGGTCCGCGATTTCACCTTCGCGCAGGGCGATTTGCAGGCCATCGATATAGCCGCTGACGATGCGCTCGTAGTGCGCGCGCATCGATGTCGGCGAGACCTGCTCCGCCTCGCGCACAACGCGGTAGAGCGCGGGATGCTCGGCTGTGAACCGGAAGAACTCCCTAAACCCCTCACGTTCCGACTCCGCCCGGTTCGTTCCCCGTGCAGCCCCTTCGCTCATCGCGTGGCGCACCCTGCGGTTGAGATCGTCGACGAGCTGCTCGAAGACGTCGAGCTTCGATGTGAAGTACAGATAGAACGTGCCCTGCCCGACACCTGCTCGCTGCGTGATCTTCGTGATCGACGCCAGCTGATAGCCGAGCTCGGCGAACACTTCTTCCGCTGCCGTGAGGATCTTCGTCTTCGTCAGCTCTCCGCGTTTGGTTCTCGGTTCGTTCACGCTCGCTCCTGCATCATGGTCGCCGCGAGCACACGCCGCAGCACTTTCCCGCTCGATGTGCGCGGAATGGTGCGCACCCGTACGAACTCTTTCGGCACTTTGAACCTTGCGATCTGCGGCAGCAGATGGTCGATGAGGACATCATCATCGACGTCCTCCTCGAGCACGATCCACGCCACCAGTCGCTCGCCCCAACGCTCGTGCGGGATGCCCGCGACCGCGGCATCCCGCACGTCGGGGTGCGTGACCAGCGCTCGCTCGACTTCGAGAGGAGCGATCGTCTCGCTGCCGGAGCGCACGATGTCTTTGATGCGATCGAGGAACTCCACAGTGCCGTCCGCCCGGCGCTCGACGAGGTCGCCAGTACGCAGCCAACCGTCGATGAACGCCGCGCTCGTCGCCTGTTCGTTGCGAAAGTAGCCAGAGAACGCGGCCGGTGTCCGAACGAGCAGCTCCCCTTTCGCAGGGCCGATGTGGATGCCGCCGTCTGCAAGCACCGCGAGATCGACACCGGGGTACGGTTTTCCTATCGATGTGCCATTGCAGCCGCCGAGATCGATCGTGACGTTCGGCCCCGCTTCCGTCAGTCCGTACCCCTGCACGGGGTGCACATCCCGTTCGTGCAGACGCGTGAGGGTTGCCGCATCGATCAGCCCGCCGCCGACGACCACCGTCTGCAGCGATGCGAGGTTCCGCACATCGAAATCGGGATGCTCGACGATGTCTCTGAAGACCGTGGGAACGCCCATGAGGGCCGTCACGCCGTGTCGCTCGATGAGTGCCAACGCCCTGCCCGGCTCGAACGTGCGCTCGAGCACCAGCGTTGCTCCAGCCCAGAGTGCGAGCAACGGCTGAATGTTCCAGCCGGCGATATGGAATTGCGGCAGCACCTGCAACACCACGTCGTCGGAGCGCATCGGATTCGCGCGAGTGAGCGAGATGTTCGCCCACGCGCAGTTGGCGTGGGTGAGCACGACCGCTTTCGGCCGACCTGAGCTACCGGACGTGAAGATCATGAGCAGCGGGTCATCGTCCTCGACCCGCCGCTTCGGATCCTCCTCCGCGCTGATCTCCGGCACGGCCCGTTCGATGCCAGAAGAGCCCATCGTGACGATCTCGATCGTATCCGTCGCGGCGTTCGCCAAGCGTTGGAACTCGTCTTCCACGACCAGCAGCGCGGGTTCGCTCAGCTGCAGCTGCGTCGCGAGCTCGCGCGACGTCAACCGCCACGACATGGGCGCGAGGACAGCGCCGATCTTCGCGCAGGCGAACAGCAGCACCACTTGGTCTGCCGTCGACCCGCTGAGCGTCGCGATTCGCGTGCCGACTCCGTAGCCCGCCTCGCGCATCCGCATCGCCAGCGCGCTCGCCCGCGATTCCAGTTCGCCGTAGCCGACCGAGACTCCACGATCGACGATCGCAACCCTGCCCGGTTCGGTACGAGCCGTGTCGCTGATCCAGCGGCCCAGCGTCAGTGCATCATTGCCCATTTGCCGATGCTTTCACATCCACTGTGCGAACGCCCGTGGCAGAACGCGTTGTCAGTGACTTCGCCAGCCCCGCTATCCCGCCGGGGGCGAACATGACCACCAGGACGAACAGCATGCCGAGGATGAACAGCGGCTCTGAGAGCGGGATGCGCAGCACGTCGGGCAGCGACTGGATCCAGCCGCTCGAGGCGAGCGCGGAGAGTCGTTGATCGAGGATCGTGTAGACGATGCCGCCGACGATCGCACCCCAGCGGTAGCCGACGCCGCCGAGGACGACGATGACGAGCAGCGTCAGCGTGAAGTCGGCGATCGTGATGCGAGGTGTCGCACCCGACTGCAGCAGTACGAACCCCATGCCTGCGATCGCCGCCAGGACTCCCGCGACGGCGAACACGAACAGGCGCACCGTGTACGGGCGCAGGCCCAGCACGCGCACGCGCAGCTCGTTCTCGCGTGTCGCTGCGAGCACGTGGCCTATACGGGAGTTCTGCACCCACACGCAGACCAGGTAGGCGACGACGAGGATCGCGAGCGCCAGCCAGTAGAGATTCCGGGTGTTCAGAACGCCGACGAGCACATCCGGCAGGAAGTTCACCGGCACCGTAACGCCCTCTTCTCCACCCGTAAGCCCGCCCGTGTTGCGGCGAACGAGCACGTTGAACGCCTGCGCGAAGGCGAGCGTCACCATGGCGAAGGAGATGCCGGTGACGCGGAGTGCGAGTGCGCCGACGAGATTGCCGACGGCGACGGCAAGACCCAGCGTCAGGATGATCGCGATGAGGAACACCGCCGATTCGGGTACCTGCGGCGCCAGTAGGCGCATCATGACCGCGAGCCCGTAGGCGCCGGCGGCGAAGAACAGTGCGTGACCGAACGAGAGCATGCCGCCGACACCGAAGAGCAGGTGGTAGCTCAGTGCGAGCGCTGCGATGAGCATCGCGTAGGCGAGCATCGAGAGCGTGCCGGGCGTGTAGGTCGGCCCGGGCAGGATGCCGGGAATGTTGATGGCGAGCAGCGGGAGGACAGCAGCGACGGCGATGATCGCGACGCCGATGCCGATCTTGAACCAGATGGATGAGAATCGTTGCATTGTCGTCCCCTAGTGCGTCGTCTTCTTGCCGAGCAGACCGGTGGGTTTCACCAGCAGTACGGCCGCGAGCGCCAGAACGACCGCGAGATCCCCCGTTCCGCCCAGGTAGAAGTTCGCGAACTGCTGGATGACCGCGACCAGCACGGCTGCGATGGCCGCGCCGGAGAGCGAGCCGAGGCCGCCGATCACGGTCACGATGAACGCGTAGATCAGAAGCGACGTGCCCTGGTGCGCTGCGACCTGACCGTAGTAGACGGAGGCGAGCACACCTCCCAGCCCGGCCGCGGCGCCGCCGATCGCGAAGACGATCGTGAACGCTCGCCGCACGTCGATGCCGAGCGCGGTCACCATGGTGCGGTTCTCGACGCCGGCGCGGATGATGAGCCCGTACTTCGTCTTCTTGAGGAACAGTACGATCAGCCCGAGCACCAGCGCTGCGCACCCGATGAGCAGCCAGCGATCGTTGGGGATGTTCGCGCCCAGGATGTTCGTCGTCTGCCCGAGCCACGCGGGCTTCGCGATCCGGATGGGGTCGCTGCCCCAAATGCCCTCGAACAGGGCAACGGTTGCGAGCCCCAGCCCGACGGTCACGAGCACCTGCTCGATGTGCCGGTTGTAGAGCTTCCTGATGAACACGAGCTCGGTGATCGCTGCGGCGATGGCTCCTGTTGCGAACCCGACGAGCATCCCGATCAGCAGGCCCGCCCAAGTGCCCTCCGAGACTCGGCGACCGACCTCCCAGCCGAGGAAGCCGGCGAGGGTCAGGAACGAGCCGTGCGCGAAGTTCAGCACGCCCATGAGTCCGTAGATCAACGACAGACCGCTCGCGACGAGGAAGTAGAGAGCGCC
>DXDC01000025.1 GCA_019115685.1 Candidatus Agrococcus pullicola | reverse complement strand
GCCTCGACATAGCGGCGCGCGGCAGCACCTGTGCCGCGGAACAGGATCACCCCGCCCTTCATCCTGGCCTCCCTCATGAGTCGTCTCATGAAGGAGGTGCGCACGCCCCACCCGCGGTGGCATACGTGCATAACTGATATTGGTGGGTGGAATCTAGCGGTCGTTGCAGTGTTCTGGCGCTCAGGAGAAGGAGTGGAAGAGGTGAACTTCGTCGGCGGATTCGGAAGTGCGTGACGGAGCAGAAGCAGCAAGCACGAAATCTGTTATGTCTCAGAGCGACAATCTGGCAAATACCTCGTGGGTTCGGTGCCGCGACCACGACAGACATCCGAGGGTGTCTGAGGGCCGATATGCGTAACCTGCGCAGCGGAACATGGATTTGTCGTGTGTGCGATGCCAGTTACACCTGGCGGGCGCGGATTGCGATGAGCGCGGCTTCAACGCGGTTTCTGGCACCGGTTGTCCTCAGGATAGATGAGACGTGAACTTTGACCGTTCCGGGGGCCAGATGAAAGGCGGTTGCGATCTCGGCGTTCGTTGCCCCCTCGCTGAGTCTGATGAGGATCTCTTGCTCGCGGGGGGTCAGTTGCTCGAAGCGGCTTCGGGCGTTTGTGTAGGCGGAGTATTGTTCGACGACTGGGGAGTCGAGCAGTCTTCTGGCGATAGGCGGAGAGAAGAAGGCTCCCTGACTCGCGGTGGCATGCACAGCTGTGAGGAGGTGGCGGGGGTCTCCGGATTTGAGCACGAAGCCGTCTGCGCCGGATCTTATGGCTTCCATGACGTAGTCGTCCTCGCCGAAGGTTGTGACGATCAGGCACGGCACTCTGTTTTTTTGGGCACGAAGTCGCTTGAGCACGTCGAGTCCGGAGAGTCTTGGCATTTGGATATCGAGGAGCATCACATCCGGTGTATGTGAGTCCATGAGGTCCAAGGCAGCGGTCCCGTCCGAGGCCTGGCCAACGATGTTGATGGTGGGGTCAGTTTCGAGGACACCGACGATCCCGGCTCGCACGAGGGGTTCGTCGTCGGCCACCACGACTCGGATGGTTTCGTCGTCGTTCATCGGTGTTTCCCCTTGATGTACTCAAGTTTTGTGACGGCATCTCCATCGAAGCAGACCATGTGAGCGTCACCTGCGGCGTAGTTGAAGGAGTCCGCGGTCACGGCGTAGAAGTGGCACCCCGGCTGCCGTGTCTCGCCACGGCTTGGAGGTAGCTCGTGGCCGGGAAGCTGAAGGAGCACATCTTCTCGGGCGTCTCCGATCGAGATTGATGCGAAGTCCTCAGCCGTGAGCACTGTCCGTTTCTTCTGGAAATGCAATGCTGCTTCGCCGACTGCAAGCCCGATCACGATCGCTGCGACGGTAGCCACGACCAAACGTATGCGTGCCTGCCGGGTAGAACGCGAGCGAGGTTTGCCGTCTCCGACATCCTCCTGTTTCTCGTCGCCGAAGACTGCGGGGTCCGCGGCGACGGGAAACGTAGCGGTGACGACGAAGCGGTCTGTCTCCCGTGTCACGTCAAGGTCACCGCCGACAGCAGCAAGCGTCTGCGCGAGCTCCGCAAGACCAGTGCCGGAAGTGCTCATCGTGAGAGGCCCGTGCCGCACCTGGTTGGAGACACATAGACTCAGCTGGTCACCGGTATCCGTTGCGTGAACAGTGATCGTTTCGCTCGGTGCATAACGAGTCGCGTTGGTGATCGATTCCCTGACGACGCGTCGGACGAGGTCTCGCCCAAACATGTTGAGGCGAGACTCCTCCGGGAGCCTGGTGACGTCGAGGTGTGCCCCGGCGTCGCGAGCCCTCCGGATGAGTGTCTCCACCGTTTCGATATCTGGCGGACCAAGCGGTTTCCCAGCTCGCAGGCTCACTACCGAGTCACCCAGGCGCTCGACGGCTTGGGCGACCTGCTGTCGAGCGTTCGAGAGAGCCACTCGTGAGGAATCCGGCAACGATGAGTCGAGTTCGAGACGACCGACGGTCAAAGCGACGAGGCTGAGTGAGTGCCCGAGATCGTCGTGGAGGGACTGAGCAAGGTGTAGCCGCTCGGCTGCGAAACGTCTCTCAAGCTCCGCTGCTCGTTCGCGCCGCTTCATCTCGCGTTCTTGATCGGCCTGCCTGCCCAGACTGATGTACTGACGCAGCGCGACCGCGGCCAACCATGGGAGCCCTGCTCTGAGGAGGGCCGAGGGCAGTTCTTCGGGGAGATAGATCCAGTACCCGTCGACCCATAAGGCCCGCGCCGCGCTGGCAAAGACGAGGACGACCAGACCCCACAGTCCGACTCGGACCCCTCTCGACCAAATACCGATTGTGACGGCGACGATCCCGAGGAGCAGAACTGTCGTCAAGTCGGGTTCGGGCACCGCGCCCAGGATCCCGAATCCAACGGCGCTCAACACCTCCGCTCCTCGCCGTAGCGGTGTTGTGCTCACGATTCTCATGCACTCCATTGTCCCAGACGGCTTCGCCGGGCGACTCCACCGGAGGGATGGTCAGTACCTGTTTCGTCTATATCCAAAGACATAGACAGGTGAAGCATTCCGGCAGATTCGCCTGTCTATGGTCGTTCGTAGCGTTGAATCTATGACACCCGAACCAAAGCTTATGACGATTTCTTCGTCTCGAAATATCCGGCGCAGGTGGCTGCCGAACCGGCCGCCCAGAGTGGGCTGGGCGCTGGTTTTGGCGACAGTACTTGCTATCAGTACGGCCTTCATTTACGCCGCGCGCGGGGTCATGTACGCAAGCGCGGTGCGCTGGGCTAACGGACTCGAGATGGACAGCGGCATCGAGTTTCTCGCCGAAAAGGGGCTACTGGCGCTCGTGGCATTGACAGCCGGTGTGGCGCTCTGGACGTTCTTCTGTTCGCGTCGCCAGTTCTGGACCCTGGTTAGCGCCGGCGTGGGCGTCGTTACCGCTTATGCGCTCAGCGAGTGCATTAAGGTCCTCGTCGCCGAGCCTCGCCCCTGCACAGCGTCAACTGTATCCACCGTGATTGCGTGCCCCGCTGCCGGGGACTGGTCATGGCCCTCGAATCATGCGGTACTTGCCGCGGCTTTCGCTACGGCCTGCATCATTACCCAAACACGCACGGTGTGGGTCGCGGCCCCTCTTGCGGCCGTCGTCGCCGCATCGCGCGTACTGGCTGGCGTTCACTACGTTCACGACGTCCTCTCGGGGCTGGCTCTGGGAGCGGCCATCGTCGCTACTGCCGTGATTGCTTTAGGTCCACTGCTCAACCGAAAAGCCGCCGCGGAGACCACTGAAGTGGCGACGAAAGGAAGCCTGGGATGATCTCGGTCGAGCACTTGTCCAAGCACTATCGTGCCGTCACAGCAGTCAAGGACGTCACGTTCACCGTTCCGAACGGCGTCATCACCGGGTTTCTCGGACCGAATGGAGCGGGCAAGTCTACGACGATGAGAGCCATGCTCGGGCTCGACCGCCCGACCTCGGGCATCGCCCTGATAGATGGACAACCGTTGTCTGGTCATGACCGTCCCGCCACCGCCGCCGGTGCGGTGCTCGATACATCCTGGTTCCACCCCGGGCGCACCGGGCTCGCCCACCTCAAAATCGCCGCTGCCTCCGCAGGTCTGACCTCGCGCAGTGCACGGGATGCCCTGTCCACAGTCGGTATGACCTCGGCCGCGCACCGCCGCGTTGGAGCTTACTCCCTGGGGATGAAACAACGCCTTGGCCTAGCCACAGCTATGCTCGGCAGGCCTCGCAACATCATCCTCGACGAGCCGATGAACGGTCTGGACCCTCAGGGCATGGAGTGGATGCGCACCTACCTGCGCTCGCTCGCCGACCAGGGGCACGCAATACTCATCTCTTCGCACTTGCTTGTCGAGATGCAAACCCTGGCAGACAGGCTCATCATCATCGGGCAGGGGCGATTGCTCGGTCAATGGGAGACAGCTGACCTTGTGGTCGCGCAGAGGCGGGCAGCACGGATCAGCACCCAAGATAACGCCTACCTAGCTGCGACACTGTCCAGTCGCGGTGTCATTACCGAAGGTGATGCTGAGGAACTCCGCGTCACCTTTGACGAAACGATCCCGGACACAGTTGCTCTCTCGCGTGTCTGCAAGGAACTCGACATCCTCATCACCGCGCTCGGCGACGAACCCACTCGCTTAGAAGACCTCTTCCTTGACCTGACGTCGACATCCTCTGACTACACCGCAGGAGATGAAAAGCAGTGAACCTCGCCATTCGAGCCGAGAGGCTCAGACTACTCTCGCTGCGTTCCACCGCCGTCTTCGCCACCCTCCTGGTCTGTTCCTGCGTCGCTCCGATCATCCTCATGGGCCTTATCTATGACCCCGCCTACCAGGGTCCGATTGACGCCAGCGACCTCGGTAAATGCGTCAGCATCTTTCATGTATTGGCGATCGCATTCACCGGCACTTACACAGCCACAGAGATCCGTTCAGGCTCGCCCGCTATCTCCTTCCTCACTCAGAAGCACAGACAGTCCTCCCTGATCGCCCAATACGTCGTCACGTCAGTCTTCCTGACCCTTACCTACCTCGTTGGCATGTGCTTGTCATTGGGGGCGGCGCTGTTCTATCCGGACGGACTCGTTCTGAACGGCCGCGGCTGGGCCTACCTCGGGCTCTACGCGGTAATCGTTCTTCTCTGGTCCCTCATAGCGACGTCCATCGCCGTCATCACACGATCGATAGCAGTCGCAGTCGCTGCACCAATCACATGGATGCTCCTGATCGAACAACTCATAGTGCAGATCCCCATGCTCGAAGAAATCACACCATGGCTACCCTTCACCGCCAGCCACACGCTCCTCACTCGCACACTCGGCGAAGGCAGCGCCGTTGGCACCACAGTGCCATCGACGCTCGCCATAGTCATTCCGGTCCTCGTCCTGATCGGAACCGCATCGATCCTGCACAGCAAACGTGATGCTCCGTGACCCCAGCGCGGACGGTTTTTGCCGTGCTGGAAGGGCAGTGCTGTGGGAGGCCGGTCATCACCTATTCAGGATGCGAACGTGACGAGCAACCCCGCTCAGTAAGAACTGCTCGATTTCGGCGGATCAATCGACACGTGAATCCGTCACCAGCTTCATGCGTCTCGGGGGCACTCGGCGAATCTGCTTCTACGCCCCCGCTTTGGGCTTTGGTGGCGCACCTCCCTTTTGGGAGGCGTCACCGTGGACGATCACATCAAGCACGCCGCGAGCGACGATGCCGCGGTCTCAGCGGACTCGACCTGCGGCGGGTTCGAGAGCCCAGAAGGTCTGCGCACGTTGCTCATCCGACTGCATGAATCCGGGCCTGGATCGTGGCATGGGGATCGTGACGCAACGGAACTGATGAGGTACACCGCTATCAAGTACCGTCGGCTCGCCCGTAAGCACAGCCTGGACGAATGGGAAGTGGCTTCGGCCGCGTTCGAGGTCATGCTCGCTCCTTCGACTCGGAATGCGCAGAACCCTTGGGCGGTGGTCACCCGCGCGGTGCAGATCACCTGCATTGCGGAGAACCGTGCGGCTGGTCTGCTTGTCTCGACTTCGAAAGTTCGTCACACCGCCCGGATCGCCGGGTTCCACGACGCCATCCGATTCGCAGAACGAGAACGGTTGGCTGACTATCATCCTGCGTTCGCCGTGAATCGTGAGGATGAACCGGAAACGAGCGAGTCGTATTCGCGGGTGATCGCCGCGCTTTTGGCCACGGTCGAGGTCTTCGCCGTAGCGGGCTGGGATGCTCCACTGGCAGCTGATTGCGTCGAACACGTGGCCTACCGGCTCGCTGATCTGTCCTCACGGCCCCGTGCAGTCGAAGTGCTCCGCCGCGACCGCACCACTCCGGCTTTACTGGGGCTAGCTCAGCGGTCATGGAGCGCACTACTACGGATCGTGCTTGGGCACCCCGACCCGAAACACACTCGCACTCCGACCGGAGACGGGGTACTACTGCGACTACTGAATGGGGAACCGCTCGAAGCGCTGCGGGGCGACGACGCTCTCATGAAAGTGATCCGTGCGGCCCACCCCGACAGGCACACCGCTCAGTAGGGAACTTGGGGGCGATGCTCCGCACCTCACAGTATGAGCACCCACACCGCCGCCGCATCTTCTAATTCTGTTCCGTCGCTCGCCGTTACGCTCGGCGCGCGCCTTGCCGAGGCGTCACGCCGTGCGCAAGGCTTCACGACCGCCATAGACGATCCCGCCGTGCTGGCGGAACTACGCGGGCTCTGCGCCGTGCCCAGACCCACAATCCCGCCGGTGGTCGAGAAACAGGAAGGCCCCGCCCCCTGAGCGGCTCAGGGCTGCGGGGCCGGTCATGAATCGTCGGGGTTATGCGCGCCAGACGAACTCGACCCGGCGTGCGAGCACTGCCGCACGATGTGCATCGCGGCGCACATGGAAGTCCTCGGTGCTCTCGTTGCGGCGCTTGGGCACAGCGGTCATCATGTCTGCGGGGTGAGCGTGCACCAGTACCGCTTGCAGAATCAGGCTCGCCGCCTGGTACTGCCACATCGGGGTACGGCCTTCCCACTCTGCCGCGACGGTGGTCACGTCGATGCTCGGCCCAGCGTGCTCGGGCAGGGTGGCGGTGTATTCGCGGCGCGTCGCCTCGATCCGCTCCGCGATCCGTGCGCGTTGCCGCACCCACATAGCCTTGTCGATCAGACCGTCGTAGTAGTCGTCATCGAGCCGCCCCAGCCGTTCCCGATCCGCGTCGAGTGTCGCCGTGAGTCCGACCCTCGCTGCAAGGTCGCCGTCAGACGAGCTGCGTTTCGTGGGGTTGAGGGTGATCTGCTCGAACGTCGCCAGCACCGCCTCCTCTACCAGCTTGGAGATCTCGGCGGAGCGGATCGAACGGTGACATCCGCCGCGTGTGGGCTGGATGCACTGGTACACGCCGCCCCGGTGGATCATCGCCGTCCCGCACTTCGAGCAGCGGATGAGCCCTGAGAACGGGTACATTCGCTTCGCCGCCCCGCTTCCGGGTTGGTGGAAGTTCCGGGCCTTCTTTCTCGCGTCGAGGACGTCGGAGACCTGCTGCCAAGTGTCCTCATCCACAAGTGCGGGCCACGTCGCTTTCACCTGCATCTTCGAGGTCTTCGCGCGACTCCCATCCGGCATGACAGGCCGATACTCGCGCACACCTTTGTTAGAGGGATTACGCAGCATCAGCTTCAGTGTGCGATCCGACCACGCGCACCCGTGAGTGGTGAGAATGCCGCGCGCGTTCCAGCCCTTCCGAATGCGATACAGGGAGTCACCGGCCAGCACCCGCTGATACATCTCGACCACCAGCGGCCCCGTCACCGGATCAATCACCAACTCGCCCGCCTCGGCCCGGTACCCGAACGGCACCCGGCCGCCGTGCCAGGCACCCTCGATAGCCTGCTGCTTCGCCGCCCGCGCGACACGGCGGGCGGTGTCCGCGGATGACTTATTCGCCATCGCCACGAGCACCCTGGCCATCGCCACATCAGAGTCCGTATCCAACCGGAGCGAGCCAGTCACGGAACGGACGGTGAACCCGCCGAGCACCTTCGCATCAATGAGGTCTTCCAAGTCCCTGGGGTCGCGCACCGCCCGATCCAAGTCATACGCGATCATCACCTGCGCCTGACCGTCGTTCAGGTGTGTGAGCATGGCACGGAACTGCGGACGGACAACCCGCCGCACCCGCTCACCCGACGGGAGCGTGATCGTGCGCTGCTTGAACGCCGACGTGTCATTCTCACGAAACACCGCTACGACTTCCCACCCGCGTGCGGCCGCGTAAGCGCGACAGTCGGCCTCCTGCCGATCCACCCCGCGCTCAGTGCCTTCCGGGTCGTCGCTGATCCTGACGTACACCACCGCCCGCAACAGCTCCGTGCTCTGTTGTTCCTCCTCGCTGTGGCCCATCTCTTGGCCCCGCCTTCCATCTCGTGTGAGAGGTAGGTGCGTTTACAGAACCTCGGCTAGGCGACGACCGCCGCTAGGCCGAGTGCGATCAGCAGCGCCGCCCCGGTGCCGGTGGGCAGCACGGCGCCCGCGGCCGGTCCGAACGCCGCGAAC
>DXDC01000212.1 GCA_019115685.1 Candidatus Agrococcus pullicola | reverse complement strand
CGCGGAACCTGGTCACGCATTGACCATCTCCTCGACCGGCTGGGAACCGTGCAATGACACCAACGAAAAGAGCGCTGCCCGGCCGTGGCCGTCGGTAACGCTCGAGTGGGTCCAGGACGGCGACACGACGGATCTCCTCACCGTCGACGTCACGGACGGACGCTTCAACGCATCTGTCACGGTTCCGGCGAACGCTGTTGCGGGTGAGGCTTCGTTGCGAGTCATGACACCGGATCCCGACTACGAGCAGGACTTCCCTGTCGCCGTCGAGTGAACAATCCGAACGCGTAACGGGGCCAACTCCCTCACGCGCTACCCCTCGAGCTTCGCCCGGGTGTACGCGACGATCGCGTTCGCATGACCGTGGCCGAGCCCGTGCGCGTCCTTCAGCACGCCGACGACCTCGCCATGCTTCTGACCAGCGTCGAGTTGCTCGACCGCGATGTCGATCCAGTGCTGCATCGGCAGTCCATACGTCTTCTCGATGCTCGGGAAGTACGACGCGGGCCCCTTCGGCTTGTTGTCCGGATCGATCTCCGGCGCAGTCACTCGGCTGGTCATGATGGCGATATTGCCACCGATCACTGCTCCAGGTCCAGAGCCCTCAGCGTCGAGAGGATCTCGCGCAGCTCGTCGCGCGAGATGTCGCCCTTGTACGCCTGCAGCACGAGGGACGGGTGTGAGGCGTCGGCAGGCTCATCGAGCTCGATGATCGCAACCGGCTCCTCGAAGTCACGGCAGTAGTTCGTGCACTCTGTGTACTCCTGCACGAAGAGCTTCGCCGAGCCGAGGTCGGTCGCCACCTCTTCGACGTCACGAGGATCCTCGACATCGTCGATCGTTCGATACTCACCGTGACGACCGTTCAGAATCCGATCGGCGCCCGAGAGCTCGCACGCCGTGGAGTACGACTCGATCGCCAGGCGCTGCTCGAAGGAATACCGCACAAGCGAACACCCGTCGCCAGAGGTATCGGCCGACACGCGTGTGATCGCCAGCCGATCGGGAACCCTCAGTTCGACGGCGAGCGTCTCGTCGACGATCGTGACGCGGCGGTCGTGCGAAACCCAGAGCTGCCCCTTCACGAGCGGCGGCACGATCAGCCACAAAGCGATCAGAACAACGACGGCCGCGAGAGTCACCCAAATCCACAGACTTGACCTGCGCTGAGTCACGCGGCGCACCGCTTCTTGTCACCGGCAGCGACCATACCGCGCTCCTCCCCCTCGATGCCCTGATGCGAACCAGCGTAGGACAACGGACACGCGTTGCACGCATGCAACAGGCTCGACGCTCACCTTTCGGTCGAGGTGTTCACCGTTCGTGCCGATGCTCTGCCGAGAGGCATAACGGCGATGAGTTCTTCATGCCGCGGCACCACGCTCTCCGGCAGGTGCCGTGCGGCGTCGGCATGGATCCCTGCGATGAGCACCGTTCCCAGATCGAGCGCCGCTGTGGCGAGGGAGACCGTCTGCGCGATCAAGCCGACTTCCATGGCGATGAAGCGCTCGCCACGTCCATCGGACTGCCAGTTGAACTCGGCGTTCTCCGCACCGACGTCTGCGCTGAGCACCAACAGCGCAGGGCTCGCCGCGATCCACGAACCGTCGATCGTCGCACGCGCCACGATGTCGCGATACTCACCCGGCACGACGTCGTGGACGTTGCCGCTCGGCGCGACGCGGTAACTTCCGCTCGCGAGTCCGCTGACGTTTCCCGCGATCAGCGTCGCCGTCACCGGATACCGCGCGTGAGCAGATCCGTACGCACGGCTTCGACCGGGTGCGACGCGGAAGACCGCACCGAGCACGTCCTCGAGCTCCTTCGCACGAACCGGTGCCTCGGCGATCGACTTCGTCGAACGCCGCGTCGCGAGCAGCGCGTTCAGTTCCTGGAGCCCCATCTTCACGAGCGTACCGACCGGCATCGCGCCTCGCTCCCCCGCCGGATCGACGCGCTCGCGGCGCCCGATTTCCGCGGATCCGGTGAAGCACGCACACTGTAAAGATGGGTCAAGAGCGCGAGAACATCGACAGCGGCAAGCGATCTGAAAGGTCCGTGCGCCTCGATAGCCTCGAAGAAGCCTTCGCACGATACGGCATTCCGAGCGGCAATCGCGCGCTCATCCAGGGGATCCACGACGCCGTCGGCGCGGCCGGGCTCGTCGGCTACTCCGACTACTTCCGCATCGAGCGTCGCGGCGGCGGCCCCGCGCTCGAAGTGCACCGCAGCTACACGAACGGATTCCGATCCGAGCAGGACGCGAAGAAGAGCGCCAGCGACGCCCCGCGCTGGCCGAGCCGCCGGTTGCACGGATCGTGGGGCGTCGACCATCCGGAGCTCGGCCAGCCCGCCGCGCCCGCGCCGAAGAAGCGCGCTGCGCCCGTGCGCCGCCCATCCGTTCCCGAGCGTCCGGCCGCGATCTGCCCGACCTGCTTCCTGGAACTGCCCGCCACGGGGGTGTGCGCTGCCTGCGGCGACTGAGCCGCCTCGTCAGTATTCGTCGATGACGATCTTCGTCTGCCCGAGCAGCGTCTCGTAGGCTCCCCGGCGCTCCATCAGTTCGCCCATGGTCCGCGGCACGATCTGCCAGCAGACGCCGTATCTGTCCGCGAGCCAC
>DXDC01000211.1 GCA_019115685.1 Candidatus Agrococcus pullicola | reverse complement strand
CGAGGGTGCCGCCATTACGACGACACCCTCTACACGTGAATCTCAGCCCTGCGGACGCTGCGCCCGGCGCGGGCCGCGACGGCCAGCCGAGCCCTGACCCGAGGATCCCTGCCCGGAACCACCGCGTGCCTGCGCTGCACCCGCACGATTGTCGTCGCGCTGGCGGCGCGCTGCCTTCGCTTCCGGACGCCCGGAGCGGTCTCTGCGCTGGCGGGCGCCACGCTCACTGCGGCCAGCCGGGGCGGCTCCGCCGCGACCACCGCGGGAACGACTGCGCCCCTGTCCGCCTCCCGGCTGCTGCACGGGGGCGTTGCCTGAACCGGGGCCGCCGGGAACCGGCTTCACGTGCGGCGCTTCGGGGCCGACGAGGGCATCCACGGGTGCCGCATCGGCAACGACCCGCTGAGCCTCGACCTTGATCGCCGCCTTGCGGAGCAGCGCGAGCGTGTCTCTGCGTTGCGTCGGCAGCATCACGGTGACGACGTCACCCGTGCTGCCAGCACGCGCAGTGCGTCCCGAACGGTGCAGATACGCCTTGTGCTCCATCGGCGGGTCGACGTGCACGACCAGCTCGATAGCGTCGACGTGCACACCGCGTGCGGCCACATCCGTAGCGACGAGCACACGAACGCTGCCGTCAGAGAATGCCGCGAGATTTCGGTCGCGCGCGTTCTGCGAGAGATTGCCGTGCAGATCGACGGCCGGGATGCCCGCGGCGGTCAGCTGCTTCGCAAGCTTCTTCGCCTGGTGCTTGGTACGCGTGAACAGGATGCGGCGACCAAGACCCGAAGCGAGTCGCTTGATGAGCGCGGGCTTCGCGTCCGCCTCGACCTCGAACAGGTGGTGCGTCATCGCGGCGACGGGAGAGTGCGCCTCGTCGACCGAGTGCATGATCGGCTGATCGAGGAACTTCTTGACCAGCACGTTCACGCCGCCGTCGAGGGTGGCCGAGAACAGCATCCGCTGTCCGCCCGCTGGAGTCTTCGACAGGATCTTGGTGACGACCGGGAGAAAACCGAGGTCTGCCATGTGGTCGGCCTCGTCGATAACGGTGATGTCGATCGCATCGAGCTTGACGATGCCCTGGCGCATGAGGTCTTCGAGACGGCCCGGGCACGCTACGACGATGTCGACACCCGCGCGGAACGCGGCCTCCTGCGGGCGCTGCGAGACGCCGCCGAAGATGGTCGTAACGGTCAGGCCCGCGGCATCGGCCAGCGGCTTGATCGTGGCGGTGAGCTGCGTCGCGAGCTCACGGGTGGGGGCGAGCACGAGGCCGAGGGGCAGGCCTTTAGGGCGGCCGCCGCCCGCGAGCTCGTTCGCGAGACGCTGCACGAGCGGAATCGCGAACGCGAGGGTCTTGCCCGAGCCGGTCTTACCGCGACCGAGCACGTCGCGACCTGCGAGTGAGTCGGGCAGCGTGTCTGCCTGGATCGGGAAGGGGTTTGTACGGTTCATCGACGCGAGAGCATCGACGAAGCGCGGGGTAACGCCGAGATCGGCGAAAGAAGGGGTACTCATGTAAGTGTGTTCTCCATGGTTGAGCGACACGCACAGCAGGCACGGTTCTGCCTGAGGTAGGTGCGTCATCGCTGTCGGCGAGCGCGGAATGCCGCGGTCGTTCGCCGCAGTCAAGTGCTCGAGACCCGACGCTGAGCGGCCGGGGAGCGAGTGCGAGATACGACGCATGCGGCGACTTCATGTCAACCGCAACCCCCCACCCTACCAGGGTGCGAGAAACTTCGAAACGTGACGGTCATTCTTCGAAGTTTTTCGCATCCACAGGGGCAGATTTATCCACAGGGTGCTTCGTATGGTGGCAGCAACGATACGTAACCGGGCAGAGTGCCTGCATGACCGACCACACTCCTTCTCCTGCCGAAAGCGACTATGAGGCGTGGATGCCCGAGAGCGTGATCGACGCCTCCGCTCGAATCTCGGACGCTCGCGATCACGGTCTTGGGCAAGCGCGCATGTCATCGAGCAAATTCGTTCGACCCTTCCACGGAGTACGTTCACTGGCAGTTGCCGAAACCCCGCTCCAGCGGGCGAGGCAGTACCTCCCAAAGCTTCGACGCGAGCAGTGGTTCGGCGGAATCACCGCGATGCGCTTGTGGGGCATCCCGGTGCCGACTCGATGGGATGTCACCGAGCCGACTCGCCTCGTGGTTCCGCACGACGCCTACCGCCCGCGCAGTCGCGGAGTTCGAGCATCGGGTCTCGTGAAGCGACGAATCGCCGCCGGAGTCGTCGATGGGCTGCCGCTGCTGCGGCCGGTGCAAGCGATATTGAGCGCTGCCGACGATCTGTCCGTGGAGGATATGGTCGTCGCGTTCGATGCCCTGGTCACCGATTCGGAAATGTACCCGGGGCGCCATCCCGAGCTGGGCCCGTGGAGCAGCGAAGAGATTGCGCTCGAGATCGCAGCGTGGGGCGGCGGATCGGCAGCGAAGCGGGCAAATGCGGCGCTCGCGTTCGTGAGGGTTGGTGTCGACTCTCCGCCGGAGTCGCACTTGCGGTTCGGTATCGTCGACGCGGGGCTGCCCGAGCCCGTAATACAGCACGAGATTGTCGTCGATGGGAAGCGTCGACGACTGGACGTCGCCTGGCCGGAATTACGCGTCGGTGGCGAATACGAAGGCGATCATCACCGCACGGATGCCGGCCAATGGCACGAGGACGTCGGCCGCGAGCGCTCCATCAGTCTCGAGGACTGGCAGCTCTTGC
>DXDC01000210.1 GCA_019115685.1 Candidatus Agrococcus pullicola | reverse complement strand
GAGCGAGCTGCCGGGCTCGTTGAACCCGATGTGCCCGGAGGTGCCGATACCCAGCAGCTGCACGTCGACCCCGCCCGCCGCACGAATGGCCAGCTCGTAGTCCGTGCACGCCGTCTCCGCGTGCGACACGTCGCCGTCTGGCACGCGAACGTTCTCGGGGCTCAGCCCGAGCACGTTGACGACCTCGCGATCGACGACCGTGCGGTACGACTCGGGATGCCCTTCAGGCAGACCGAGATACTCGTCGAGCGCGAACGCCCGTACGCGACTGACGTCGATGCCCCGCTCACGGATGACTTCGGCGAGCGAGCGATACGTCGTCAACGGCGTCGACCCCGTCGCGACGCCGAGCACGAACTCCGGCTTCTGCGAGATGGCGTCTCCGATCGCGCCACCGACGAGTGCTCCCGCTTCTTCCGCGGAATCGACGATGATTACTTCAGCCATGGAGGCCTCCGATTCTGTTCTGTCCACTGCATCATGCGATGCCGAGTTCTTTTGAAATTACGATGGCGAAAACACCGCGCAGTCGGGCGGACTCGTCGCTTTCGGCCATGCGCACTTGCAGCCCCTGAGCGACGACGTTGAACAGCCGGGCGTCGAGAGTCGATCTGCACGCGGCCAGTAGCGTGCCATCGAGCAGGTCGGCCGGCCCGCTGATAGCGACATTCGCGAGGCCGAGCGCCGTGACGACGGGGGCGAGCGCGGTTCCCAGTGCGTGCCCGGCGTCTTGCAGCACCTGGGAACGCGCATCCGCGCTGGATGCCGCGGCAAGCCTCGCGCGCAGCCCCGGCACCGCGAGTACGGCCTCCAGACAGCCGCGCCGTCCGCACTGACACAGTTGATCGGAGCTCGGGTCGACGATCACGTGCCCGAACTCACCCGCTATGCCGTTCGTGCCGTGGACGACCGCGCCGTTCACGATGGTCACGGCGCCCACACCGTTGCCCACCCGGATCAAGAACAGATCGTCGGGAGCAGCGCCCGATGCGACTTCTGCGACCCCGATCGCGGTCACGCCGTTCGTCACAGAGACCGGGAGGCCGGTACGTGCTTCGATGTGTTCTCGCAGGCGCAGGCTCTCCCATTCGAGGTGGGAGGAGGATCGTACGATTCCTTGAGTGTCGATGATGCCGGATGCGCTGATGCCGATTCCGAGGATGGGGGCTTCTGCCGTGGCCAGGAGCTGCTGGAGCATCCGGTCGAGGGCGAGCAGAGCATCCTTGCCGACCGCCCCGTTGCGGGGCTCGCTCACCGCGGAGACGAGTGTTCCGTTCAGGTCGAACACGGCGCCCTCGACGGTGTCGGCGCTGGAGATCGCCACCGTGACCACGTGGCGAGCGTCGCCCTGTATGTGCAGCGCCCTGGCGGGGGCTCCCGGGCCGCGCTTGCGGTTCTGGCCGTGCTCGCCGACGATGCCGTCGTCGATGAGCTTTGCGACGACTTCCGAGATCGCAACACGCGAAAGCCCCGTCAGGCGGGCGAGGTCTGCTCGAGAGGAGTCAGGGTGCCTGCGTACCAGGCTGAGGACCAGCGCGCGATGGTGCAGACGGGCGTCCTGCGGGCGCACACCCCTTGCCGACACTGCGCTCGCGGCAGCGATCGGGGAGGGCTGACTGCTCATTCGGTGTGTACTTTCGCCGTTGTTCGGGTACTCTAAGCATAATAACGCAAGAAAGTTAACTAATAGTCTCACCGGACTGGGGTTCAAATCTGCAACGGAGTTCACGTGCGGTGAGATGCGAGACCGGCTCGTCCCGGCAATCCGGACGATCGGTTCCTTTCGACAAAGGAGTCCAAATGAAGTTCTTCCAGAACCTCGCCAGATCGCTCATGCTGCCCGTTGCAGTGCTGCCGGTCGCCGCGATTCTCGTCGGCGTCGGCTACTGGATCGACGGCATCGCGGGTGAAAACGTCGTGTCCGCGTTCCTCGGCGCTGCCGGCGGTGCGCTGCTCGACAACATGGCGCTGCTGTTCGCGATCGGAGTCTCGATCGGGATGGCCACGAAAGCCGACGGCACCTCGGCGCTCGCCGGTCTGGTGTCGTGGCTGACGATCACTACGCTGCTGCGACCCGACACGGTGCAGATGCTGATCGGCGCTGCCGAGGTCGAGGCGGTCAACCCCGCGTTTGAAAACGTGCAGAACGTCTTCGTCGGAATCCTCAGCGGTCTCATCGGTGCGTTCAGTTACAACCGATTCAAGTCCACGCAGCTGCCCGACTATCTGTCGTTCTTCTCCGGTAAGCGATCCGTCGCGATCGTCAGCGCAGGGCTGTCGATCCTGGTCGCAGCCGCGCTGTTCTTCATCTGGCCGTTCGTGTACAGCGGGCTGGTCATGTTCGGCGAGTGGATGCTCACCCTCGGGCCGGTAGGCGCCGGCCTCTACGGCTTCTTCAACCGACTGCTGATTCCGCTGGGGCTGCACCACGCGCTCAACTCGGTGTTCTGGTTCGATGTCGCCGGTATCAACGACTTGAGCAACTTCCTGAACGGCACCGGCACCTTCGGCGAAACGGGTCAGTACATGGCCGGATTCTTCCCGATCATGATGTTCGGTCTTCCCGGAGCCGCGCTCGCAATGTACGTGACGGCGAAGTCGGGTAAGAAGAAGGCTGCCGCCGGTATCCTGCTCTCCGCCGCTTTCGCATCGTTCCTCACCGGTGTCACGGAGCCGCTCGAGTTCGCGTTCATGTTCCTCGCGCCGGCGCTGTTCCTCGTCCACGGTGTCTTCACGGGGCTCTCGCTCCTCATCGCAGCGATCCTGCCGACCCGCATGGGCTTCGGATTCTCCGCCGGGTTCATCGACATGGCACTCGGTTGGGCGAACCCGATGGCGCAGAACCCGTGGATGC
>DXDC01000209.1 GCA_019115685.1 Candidatus Agrococcus pullicola | reverse complement strand
GATCTCGGGCAGCGAGCCGCGTACGAGGTCGACGGCTAATGCGTCGACGTCGGCTGCGAGACTCTCCACTCGCCCGGCCGACTCACCGTAGCCGGCAGCGAGCAGCACCTGCAGACCAGCCTCGCGCACAGCTCGTGCACCGGCAGCGGCGACCGCGGCGAGTTCCTGCGGTGACGCGACATCGAGATCGGCGACGAGCGCGGGCTCGTCCAGCTGCAGCCAGGTCGCTCCCGCTTGCGCGAGGGCGGTCGCGAGTTCCCGGTAGACGGGCACGAGCTTATCCGCGAGCGCCAGCGGGTCGACGCCGTCTGCTTTCGCAAGGGCGAGCAGCGTTGCGGGGCCGACGATGACGGGGCGGGTCAGGAAGCCGGCCTCGCGCGCTTCTACGAAGCGCTCGACGATACGACTGTCAGCGTAGGAGAACGTCGTGTCTGCGTCGAGTTCGGGCACGAGGTAGTGGTAGTTCGTGTCGAACCACTTCGTCATCTCGAGGGGTGCGTTGTCGTCGTCACCGCGAGCCAGGAGCCACTCCCACTGAAGTCCCTCCGCCTGAGCGTCGCGCAGACGCGGCGGGGTGATGCCGAAGGTGAGCACGGCATCCAGCACGTGATCGTAGTGGGCGGCCTCGGACGGAATCGACGAGTCGTCGCGTGCGAAGCCCAGCTCGGCTTGCCGCTCGAAGTTGGCCAGCCGCAGCTCTCGCGTGCGCTGCTGGAACTCCTCGTCCGAGATCCGTCCGCGCCAGTGGGCTTCGAGAGCTCGCTTGAGCTCGCGGTCGGGGCCGATACGCGGGTATCCGAGAATCGTGCCTTTCGGGAATGGCTGCTGGCTCATTGCGCTCCAATCGGGGTGATGGCGTCGACAGCCGTCAGGGTGTCGAACGACGGTCGGTGGTGGTTGAACGTGTACAAGTGGATGTGCTGGACGTCGTGATCGCGCAGCTCTTCGATGATCGCGACCGCAGCGTCAACGCCGATGCGGCCACCGTCTTCCGGTGAAGCACCATCGAGCTGTTCTGCGAGGGCGATGGGAATGCGTTCGCCGGAGAGCTCTGCTGAGCGCTGCAGTCGGCGCAGCGTGGTCGGGATCACGATGCCGGGCAGAATCGGAATCGTGACACCTCGCGCTCTCGCCAGGTCAACGAATTCGAGGTAATCGTAGGGGTCGAAGAACAGCTGCGTGATCGCCAGCGTGGCGCCCGAGTTCTGCTTCGCGAGCAGCGCGTCGACGTCGTTGCGGCGTGCACCGGAGGTCGGATGCCCGTTCGGGAACGCCGCCACCGCGATTTCGACGTTCTGGCGTCGCTCTCTGATGCTCGCGGCACGCAGCCCCGGTAGCGGTACGTGCTCATACGGCACGCGTTCGGTATCCACGCCCTCGATCAACTGCACGAGTTCGGCTGCCGACTGCAGCTCCGTGCGCTGCTCGCGCGGGTCGTCCGGCAGATCGCCGCGCAGCGCCAGGAACTTCGTGATGCCGGCGTCGAGGAAGCTCCGCACGAGCCGGCCGGCTTCTTCGACGCCGAGCCCGACGCACGTGAGATGCGCCATGGGGTCGAGCCCGGCATCCACCAGCTGCTGCAGCACGCTGAGCGACGCGCGGCTATGGGATCCGCCGGCGCCGAAGGTGACGGAAACGAATTCTGGGCTGATCGAGGAGAACGCCTGAATCGTGTTCTTGAGACGTGCTCCCGCAGCCTCGTTTCGGGGTGGGAAGAGTTCGAATGAGTACTTGAGGCTCACCGTCTGTCCAGTGCTTGTACGAGATCGGCGATGATGTCGTCGGCATCTTCGATACCGACCGAGATCCGGACGAGGGCGTCGTTGATTCCCACCTCTTCCTTCTCCTCTGCCGTGAGCTTGCCGTGGATCGTCGAGCCCGTGTGGATCGCGAGCGTACGCACGTCGCCGATGTGGGTCATCTGCGTCACGAGCTCCAGAGAGTCTAGGAACGTGCGCGCCGAATCGCGGCCGCCGGCTAGTTCGATCGTGACGACGGACCCGGCCCCGAGCGGCGTATAGCGTTTCGCCAACTCGCGGTACGGGGAGTCGGGCCGGTCGGCGTGATGCACCGCGGTGACTGCCGGATGCGCTGCCAGCGCTGCGGAGACTCGGCGCGCGTTCTCGACGTGACGCTTCATGCGCAGGCTCAGTGTCTCGATGCCGTGCAGCAGCAGGAACGAGCTGGTCGGCGGAACCGTGGGTCCGTATTCGATGACGACGCCGCTGCGCAGGTATCCGGCGTACGCCGCATCGCCGTAGCGCTCCAGCGGTGACGGTCTGCCGTGCGGACCGGAAGCCGTGAACTGCGGGAATCGTTCTGCGTTCGCCTCCCAGTTGAACGTGCCGCCGTCGATGATCGCGCCGCCGATGACCGATCCGTGCCCGGCGAGCCACTTCGACGTGGAGTGGATGATGATATCGGCACCGTGTTCGAACGGGCGGCACAGATACGGCGTCGCCACGGTGTTGTCGACGATGAGCGGCAGCCCAGCGCGCTTGGCCACTCGCGACAGAAGACCGAGGTCGGTCACGCCGCCGACGGGGTTGGGGATCGACTCGGTGTAGATCGCCTTGGTTTCGGGTCGGACCGCGGAGAGCCACGCATCCTCATCGGCATGCTCGTTGATCGGAGTTGACGAGACGCCCTGCCGTCGCAGCGCGCCTCGGAACATTTCCCGCGTGCCCTCGTACAGCAGCTTCGTCGTCAGCACGTGGTCGCCAGCGCTTGCCAAGGAGAAGATCACCATAGCGATGGCGGCTTGCCCGCTGCCGACGAGTACGCCGTCGACACCGCCCTCGAGATTCGCGATGCGCTGCGCGGCAACGACGTTCGTCGGGTTATCGGTGCGCGAGTATGCGCGAAGAGCGCTCGCCCCTGCGAAACGCGCCTCGCCGTCGTCGAAACTGTCGAAGACGTACCCGGATGTCTGATAGATCGGCGTGACCCGCGACTTCGTTTCGGCATCGACGATCGAAGCAGCGTGGATCTGCCTCGTGGTGAAGCCGGTCATAGAGCTCTCCCGATCCTGGTGATCGCGTCGGTCAGTATCGGCTTCGGCGTCGCGTACGTCAGCCGCACGAAGTTGTCGTACCCCTGGCCGCACGCGCGACCCGGTGTGAGCGCGACGCCCGCTTCACGGAATTTGGCTGCAGCATCCGGCACGGGTTCACCGAGATCGAGCCAGGCGAGATAGGTCGCTTCGTTGGGCTGCCAGCGGATGCTCGGAGCGTGTTCCGCCAGCAACCGCTGCAGGAATGCGCGATGCTGAGCGAGATAGTCGAGCTTCTCAGCGAGCCACTCGCGACCGTCACGATAGGCGGCGTTCGCGGCGATGACACCGAGCGTGGACGCCTCGAACGGTGCGCCGAGCGCCTCGCGCCGATACTTCTCCTGATCTTCATCGTTCGACAGGATCAGCTGGGCAGCCTTCAGCCCCGGCACGTTCCAGGCCTTCGACGTGCTCGTGGCGGTTACCGTGTGGCCAGCGGTCGTGTCGTTCAGCGCTGCGTACGGTATGTGCGGCAGTCCGTCGAAGCGCAGCGGTGCATGGATCTCGTCGGCGAAGACCCTGCCGCCGTGCTTGTCGACGACCTTCGCGATGTTTTCCAGCTCGGGACGGGTCAGTACGGTTCCCGTCGGGTTCTGCGGGTTGCAGAGGAACAGCAGTTCGGCGCCGGAGGAGAATGCTCCGTCGATTCCGTCGAGGTCGTGCTGCCAGCGGCCTTCGCTGATTGCACCCGGCACTTCGATAACGGGATGCCCTATCGCAGGCAGCAGCGTCAGCACCGGCATGTAGGCGGGGGTCGGCACGATGACGGGGCTCCCGGGGGTAACGAATCGCGTCGCGATGCGGAGTCCTGCGAGCACGTCGGTGATGTGGTGAATCCGCTTGGGCTCCACGCGCCAGTTGTACTGGTCCGCCAACCAGGTGCCGACAGTCTCCGAAAGATCCTTCGCAAGCGGCGTGGCAAGGTACCCGAGCACGTCGCTATCGATCGCATCGTGCAGCGCCTCCTTGACGGCGGGGGCAGTACCGAAGTCGGTTTCAGCGACCCAGGCGCCGATCGTTCCCGGAAACAGACTCCACTTGCGACTTTCGCGGCGCTCGAGATCCGAGCGCTCGCGCCGGTCGAACGGATGCGTACAGTGTGCTTCGGCCATGCATCGAGCATCCCGAATGGAGTGCTGGTGCGACAAACGTTGATGACACAGTCCGTAACGTTCGGCGTTCCCAACCCTCAACCAATGCCTGAAGTACACGCCGACTCGCGCTCGCGGGCGACCGCGGCACCCGCTCGTAGACTCGAAGCGTGAGTACGAAAAGCAACGACGCGCTGCCCGGCATGGAGACTCCCGAGCTCGGCCTGACCGGTCGTCCGTTGCGAGAGTTTCCGGTGCCGGCGCCGCTGCAGCAGCACGGGCCGGCCCGCATCATCGCCATGTGCAACCAGAAGGGCGGGGTCGGAAAGACGACCACCTCGATCAATCTTGCCGCTTCGCTGGCCGAATACGGCCGCAAGGTGTTGGCCGTCGACTTCGATCCGCAGGGAGCACTGTCGGCGGGTCTCGGGGTGCAGAACTACGATGTCACGACGATCTACGATCTGCTGCTGAATCCGAAGTTGGACGCTCACGAGGCGGTCCAGTCGACCAGCGTCGAGGGCCTCGACATCATCCCGGCGAACATCGACCTGTCTGCTGCCGAGGTGCACCTCGTGAGCGAAGTCGCCCGCGAGCAGATTCTCGCCCGTGTACTGCGTCAGGTCGCCGACGACTACGACCTCATTCTCATCGACTGCCAGCCCTCGCTCGGGCTCCTGACGGTGAACGCCCTGACTGCTGCGCACGGTGTGCTGATTCCGTTGGAGAGCGAGTACTTCGCGCTGCGCGGCGTCGCACTGCTGAAGGAGACGATCGACAAGGTGCAGGAGCGCCTCAACCCTTCGCTCAACCTCGACGGCATCCTGATCACGATGTTCGACAGCCGGACGCTGCACGCCAGGGAAGTGCTGGAACGTGTTGTGGATGCGTTCGGCGACCTCGTGCTGGAGTCGGTCATCCGACGCACCGTGAAGTTCCCGGATGCCTCCGTTGCGGGAACACCCGTCACCCAGTTCGCGCCCAATCACTCGGCGTCGGAGGCGTATCGGCACCTCGCGCGCGAGCTGGTCTCACGCGGAGCAGTTGCCTGAGGTGACCGAACTCCCAGACGGTGCAGCTCTGGCAACCGCCGGTCAGGTCATCGACGACGAGGCCGACGGCAACGCATTCCAGCTGCACCTGCAGAACTTCGATGGGCCGTTCGACCTGCTGCTCACGCTGATCGGCAACCGCAAGCTCGACGTGACAGAACTCGCGCTCAGCGAGGTCACGGGCGAGTTCATCAAGTACGTGTCGAAGCTGGATGCGGCGGGCGGTCTCGACAAGGCGAGCGAATTCATCGTCGTGGCGGCGACACTGCTGGACCTGAAGATCGCGAGCCTGCTGCCGGCAGGAGATGTCGTCGATCGCGAAGACGTTGCGCTGCTGGAGGCCCGCGATCTGCTGTTCGCGCGCCTGCTGCAGTACCGTGCGTTCAAACAGGCCGCGTCGTGGATCTCGGAGCGGATGGATGCCGAGACGGGTCGACACGCGCGGCAGGTGAAGCTCGAGCGCAAGTACGTCGAGCGGACACCTGAGCTGGTCTGGACACTGTCCGCCGATGAGTTCGCTGCGCTCGCGTTGATGGCGTTCACGCCGAAGGAGTCCCCGACGGTCGGTCTCGACCACCTGCACGCGCCGCTCGTGTCGATCCGTGAGCAGGCCGCGGAGATCGTTGCGCAGCTGCGGGGAGTCGGCACGCTCACCTTTCGCGAACTGATCGTCGGGGTCGCGAGCCGAGGCGTCATCGTCGCCAGGTTTCTCGCCGCGCTCGAACTGTATCGACGTTCGGCTGTGACGTTCGAGCAGATAGAACCGCTCGGAGAACTCACGATCACGTGGTCCGGCCGGGACTTCGAAGATGAGTCGCTCGCGACGCTCGGCGCCGACTACAACTAGCTGCCGCATCCTGTCAGAATCTCGGTCGTTCCCCGCCAACTTCTTGGTCACCGTGAGCGAGATTCTGGCCTCAGGTGCGCGGGATGTAGACCGAGCGACTACTCGCCGGAGGAGGAGGGGCGCGACGTTCGACGCGCTCTGGGCAGCACAAGCGGGGTACCGGTGACGGGGTCGGGCACGACTCGGCACTCCAAACCAAAGACCCGCTCGACGAGTTCGGCAGTGACGATGTCGTGCGGTGCCCCTTCTGCGACAATCGCCCCGTTGTTCATGGTGACCACGCGATGCGCGTAACGGCACGCCTCGTTGAGCTCATGCAACACCATGACGATCGTTCGCCCCCGCTGCTCGTTGAGGTCGGCGAGCAGATCGAGTATTTCCATGCGGTGCGCGAGGTCGAGATACGTTGTCGGTTCGTCGAGCAGCAGCAGGTCGGTTTGCTGCGCGAGCGCCATGGCGATCCACGCGCGCTGCCGTTGCCCGCCCGACAGTTCGTCGACGGGCCTATGGCGGAGTTCGGCCGTGCCCGTGAGTTCGAGTGCTTCATCGACGGCCGCTGCGTCGTCACTGCTCCACTGCTGGAAGAGCCTCTGGTGCGGGAATCTGCCCCTTCCCACGAGATCTTCGACCGTTATGCCCTCCGGCGCGGAAGGGGACTGCGGCAGCAGCCCGAGCGATGCAGCGACGCGTTTGGTCGGCATGGATGCGATGGATGCGCCATCGAGGTACACGGCGCCGCTGACCGGCGCGAGCAGTCGAGCAAGTGCGCGCAGCAACGTGGATTTGCCGCAGGCGTTCGGGCCCAGCAGCGCCGTGATCTTGCCCTGTGCCACGTTGATACTGAGATCCTCGGCGACGAGTCGGCCCTTGGTGTAGGCGAGATCGACGTGCTCTGCGATCAAGCGGGGTTCGTGCGTCGGCGGAGTGGTCATGAGCGGGCTCTCCTTCCGGCTCGAGCGAGCAGGTAGATGAAGTACGGGGCGCCGACGGCGGCGGTGAGAATGCCGACCGGCACGGGGAACGCGAAAGCGTGCTGGGCGACGATATCGGCGATCAATACCATGGCTGCGCCGATCGCTCCCGAGAGCAGCAGGACGCCGGCGGTAAAGCTGCCTGCGATCATCCTGGCGATGTGCGGGCTGATGAGCGCCACGAAACCGATCGGACCGGCCGCGGCAATCGCGACAGCGGCCATGGCGGCTCCGACAGTCAGCATCCCGAATCTCGCGCGTTCCACCCGGAGTCCCAGCCCGCGGGCGGCGTCGTCGCCGAAGCTCAGCACGTTGGCGGAGCGCACGAGCCACATGCCGGCCGGCAGCAGGACTGCGAGCGAACCGACGAGCAGCCAGGCATCGCCGGCGTCCGAGCCGTGCAGGGTGCCCGACTGCCACCAGACGGCGAGCGTTGCTCGGTCGACCGGGAATCTGACGATCATGAGGGTGATCAAGGCCGAGAGCATGGCGTTCACGCCGATGCCGACCAGCACGAGTCGAGCACCGGAGATGCCGTGCCGCCATGTCAGCAGGTACACGGCCGAGGCAGCCCCGATCGCTCCCGCGAATGCTCCTGGCGCGATGAGCGCAGCAGGGGCTCCTGTGACGATCAGGAGGACGACGACCGCGCCAGCGCCGGAGTTGACGCCGATAATGTCGGGTGCGGCGAGCGGATTCCGCACCAGCGCCTGGAAAATCGCACCCGAAGCCGCGAGCGCGCCGCCCGCGAACAGCGCGACGAGGACTCGCGGGAGGCGCAGATCGATAATGATGAAGGTGTCCTGCGGCGCTGCGGGAAAGCCGACCGCAGCGAGGAAGACCTCGCCGACGCTGATCGGATAGACACCCAGCGTCATCGACCAGGCGCCCACGAACACGCATCCGAGCGTCAGCAGTAAAGTCAGCGACACGGTCCAGGGGGAGACACGGGCGGAGACCCCGAGCCGTTCGAACCGGATCGGCACGCGGCGGCGACTCATCACACGGGAGAGAAGAAGCGTGCGGGCCCTGCGGATCATGCGGACACCAGCTTCCGTCGACGCGCCAGCATGATCAGCACGGGCGCCCCCAGCAGCGCGGTAATGATGCCGACTTGCAGTTCACCGGAAACCAAAATGACCCGTCCGAGGATATCGGCGGCGAGGAGCAAGATCGGCCCGAGCAGAACCGCGTAGGCCTGAATCCACCGGTAGTCGGCCCCGGCCATGGCCCTTGCGATGTGCGGCACGGCAAGCCCGACGAACCCGATCGGGCCCGCTGCCGCGACCGCTGCGCCGGCGAGCACCACGACAACCGCGCCGCTCAGCAGCCGCACGCGCAGAATATTCACACCGAGGGAACGCGCCACATCGTCGCCCAG
>DXDC01000208.1 GCA_019115685.1 Candidatus Agrococcus pullicola | reverse complement strand
CGCCGTTCGTCCCTGCCCCGGGCCCCAGGTCGATGACGAGATCGGCCGCAGCGATCACCGCAGGGTGGTGTTCGACGACGAGGACGGTGTTGTGGGCATCACGAAGGTCTGCCAGGAGCGTGAGCAGCCGGTGAACGTCGTGTGGATGGAGGCCGACGCTGGGCTCATCGAAGATGTAGCAAACGTCGCTCAAGGCACTGCCGAGATGCCTGACGATCTTTACCCGCTGTGCCTCGCCGCCGGAAAGCGTCGTCGAGTGCCTGTCCAAGCTCAGGTATCCCAGCCCAACGGCGTCCAATGCTCTCAATCGTTCGCTGATCGCTGTGAGGACCGGATTCACGCGCGAATCATGAACACCGTGCACCAGGTCCCGTAGTTCGCTGACCGGGAGCGCGGACCAGTCAGCAATCGACCGGCCGTCTATGAGACTCGAGCGAGCGGCCTGGTTCAACCGGGCCCCGTGGCACTCGGGACAGGGCTGCCGAGTGACGATCCTCGCCAGCCCCGCTCGTTCTTCGTCGGTCAGCCGAGAGGGCGTCTTGCGCAGGTAGCTGTTGCGCAGCCTGGGAATCACTCCGTCGAAGTTGCTCGACTTCGGGTACTTCGGGTCAGGGGACGCCAGCGGCAGATCCTCCGCGTACAGGAGACTGTTGAGCACGTCGTCGGGCAACTCGGATAAGCGCGTCTCGGGGTCGGCAAGGCCGGAATGCACCATTCGAGACCACCGATAGGTGCCAGGTTCAAACGCCGGGAAACGAATCGCACCCTGATTCAAACTCAGCCGCATATCGAGCAACTGGTCGAGGTCGATATCGTCAACCGTTCCCAATCCCTCGCATCTCGGACACATCCCGGACGGGTCGTTGAACGAGTATGCCGGCGAGTAACCGGCGCAGGGCTCTCCGATACGAGAGAAGAGCATCCGCAGCAAGGGCGCGATGTCACTCGCGGTGCCAACGGTCGATCTCGCGTTGCCCGTGAACGGGCGCTGATCCACGACCGTCGTGAACATGAGACCGTCGATGCGATCGACATCAGCTCGTCCGCTGGACGGCAGACGGTTGCGGACAAACAGCGGGTACGACTCTGCTACCAAGCGGGTGGCTTCCGCGGCGATAGTGCCGAAAGCGAGAGACGACTTTCCCGACCCGGAGACGCCGGTGAAGGCGGTGATCTGGTGCTTCGGTACCCGCACAGACACCTCTTGGAGATTGTTGGTCCTCGCTTGCTCGACACTGATCCACGCAGCACGGTCCCCGCTCATCTTCGTCATGTCTCAACGCTACGATCAGTTGTGGACAGGTATTGACCGCAACCTGTTTGGCAGGAGGGCAAACATGAGGACGCCACGGGAGCGGATGCTGCGCTTACTCTCGTTGCTACAGAGCGGCCGCCAATGGACAGCGCCCGATCTGGCCACGGCGACCGAGAGCACACCCAGAACACTGCGACGCGACATCGAGTTCCTCCGAAACCTCGGGTATCCCGTCCAGAGCAGCCGTGGTCCCGGAGGTCACTACCAACTCGTAGCAGGCCGAGCACTCCCGCCACTCATGCTCGAAGACGACGAAGCAATTGCGGCAGTCCTGAGCCTGAAACTGGCAGCCAACGGAGCAACGGTCGGCGAGGAGACTATGACTTCTGCGGCACGAGCCGAAGCAAAAATCCACCGCATCTTGCCGCCCAAACTCAGGCGCACCGTCGACGCCCTCATCTCGACGACCGACATCTCCAGCACAGCCGGAACACTTCCTGAGTCAGGCACGGCGAAAACTGTCGCTGAGGCAATCACAGCCCACCGAATCCTGCGCTTCGACCATGCCAACACATCCCACACGACACAACGTGAGGTAGAACCGGCACGCCTAGTGCGGCTCCAACAACGCTGGTATCTCTTCTCCTGGGATCGCGCCCGTAGCGACTGGCGTACCTTCCGACTCGACCGGATGAGCAATCTACAGATCGGCGACGAGCACTTCCATCCACGCACGCTGCCTGCCAATGATCTCCCCGCATACCTCCGCACACACTTCCAAGGCGTCCCCGAACGCACGGTAGTTCTCGCCCTCCACGAAAGCGCAGAACACGCAGCCGACCGCCTCTACCGCATCGACGGCACCATCGAACCAATCAGCGAACAGGAATGCCGCTACACGGCCCACGTCGACTCATACGAATGGCTTGCGCTCTCCCTTACACTCACCGACATCGAGTTCACAATCGAATCACCGGACGACTTCCGCGCCTACCTCGCTCACCACGCAAACAGAATGCTCCGCGGAGCCCTCCCGCCAAGATAAGCCTCTTCGTCACGCAGCCCCACTGACACCAGTCCATGTGTCACCAGCCCATGTGTCACCAGTCCATGCACGTATGCCACGGCTGGGCCGTGGTGCGCACCTTCCTCATGAGGCGACTCATGAGGGAGGCCGAGATGAAGGGCGGGGTGATCCTGTTCCGCGGCACAGGTGCTGCCGCGCGCCGCTATGTCGAGGCCGACCGCTCCCGCGCGGACGAGTACTACCTCGGCGCGGACGACGCCGTGGCTGAGTACGCGGTGCTCGACTCTCACGGTGAGATCGCTTCCACTCGTTCGCTGACCGCTGAGGAGTATGAGGGGTGGGTGGACTGGACGGAACCTGTCACGGGCAAGTCGATGGGCACCCCACGCAATCCCGGCGAGAGGTCGAAGGGGTCGCCGTTGTTCGCAGAGATGACGATCAACGCCCCCAAGAGCCTTTCGGTCGCTGCCGCGCTCCACCCCGAAGTGTCGGCGGCGCTGGACGCGGCGCAGCAGGACGCGCTGGGAGAGATTCGACGCTGGCTTGGCCAGCACTCGGTGACAAGGGTCGGGCCGCGCGACCAACGGGAAGTGCTGTCTATCGAGCGGATGCAGGTCGTCGGCATCACTCACAAGACATCGCGGGCTGGTGATCCGCACCGGCATATCCATATGCAGATCGGTACTCGGGTGTTTGCGGCTGGGAAGTGGCGGGCGCTCGATACTGCGGCGTTGTTCAAGCAGCAGGGCGCGATCCGCGCTCTCGGCACCGCGGTCATCGCCGCGCACCCGCACCTCGCACAGACCCTCGCAAAGCACGGCCTGACGCTCGACCCAGTGTCCGGTGAGGTGGTGGAGTTGCAGCCATTCAACGGGGTGATGTCGAAGCGTTCGGCCCAGATCAGACGCAACCTTGACCGCCTCGAAACCGAATGGGAGCAGCAGCATCCCGGAGAGGGGCTCGGCCCGGTGATGACAGCGCGGCTGCAAGGCATCGCCTGGACACACGAACGGCCTGGAAAGAAGCCCGCTGACTTGAAGAATGAGCAGTGGTGGGTGCAGGAACTCGCCGACGCCGGATACGACCCCGCTGCGCGTCAACGCCGCACCGTGCAGCGTTCGGTGTTGTTGGATGATCTTGCGGTGCAGGAGGTTGCATCCCGTGCGCTGGATCGCTGCGCCGCTGCATCATCGGCATGGACGAGGCACACAGTGCAGGAGCACGTCACCCGCATCACCACCGAACACGGCGTACGAGCGACCCCCGCTGAGTTGCGCGAGTTCATCACGATGGCGACCGTGCTGGCGGTCTCGGATTGCTTCTCCGTGCTCCCACCGGATGCGGCGATGCCGGAGCATGTCGCGCACCTGACCAGCCTCACCGTGGTCGCCGCCGAAACCGCGCTCCGCGACCAACTCACTGCCAGCACACCGAAGCAAGAGCCCGCCCACCCGGAGGTGACCGAGGCCGCACGCGCGGCGGGGCTGGATGACGGGCAGGCGGTCGCTGCTGCTGCGGTTGCGTCGTCTGATCCGTTGGTGATCGTAGAGGGCGCTGCGGGGAGCGGGAAGACGACGATGCTGCGCACCGCCATCGACGTCTCCGCCGAGCACGGGCGGGGATCGCGGGTGGTTGCGCCGACGCTGCGCGCGGCGCAGGTCGCGCACGACGAACTCGGCATACCCGCCACGAGCGTTGCAGCACTCGTGCACGCGCACGGATGGAGATGGAACCGCGACGGCGTATGGACACGCCTCACTCGCGGCGACACCGACCCCGACACCGGGCGAACCTACACCGGCCCGCCGAAAGAGGCGCGGCTGTTGCGAGGTGAGCGGGTGATTGTGGACGAGGCCGGGATGCTCGACCAAGACACCGCCCACGCCCTCCTCACTGTGACCGCCGAGGCAGGCGCAACTATCGCGCTCGTCGGCGACCGCGCCCAGTTGCCCGCCGTCGGCCGGGGTGGTGTGCTCGACATGGCCGCCCAGATCAGAGGCCGCACCTACGATATGACTGAACTGCACCGGTTCGCTAACGCTGCATACGCGGCCCTCACGTTGACGATGCGCGACCGTGAGAACCCCGGCGACGTGTTCGACCGGCTCACCGCGATGGGGCTGGTGACGCTGCACCTGGACGAGGAGCAGGCCCGCGACCAAATCACGGAGCACGCTACCCAAGGTGATGCGATTACGGTCGCCTCGAACGACGAAGCCGCTGCCCTGAACGAGCGCATCCGCACAGGACGGGTCGAGCGTGGTGAGGTCGATGACACGATCACAGTGACTGGCAGCGATGAACTGCCTATCGGTCGGGGGGATCTGATCCAGACGCGGAAGAACGACACCGCGCTTGACGTGGCGAACCGGCAACAGTGGATCGTCCAGCACGTCACCGACGACGGTACCGTGTACGCCCGCGAAACCGGCAGCGGGCGCAGAAACCCGCGCACCGTCGTCCTCCCGCCTGAGTACGTGAGCGAATACGCGCACCTGTCCTATGCCGCGACTGCGTATGGCGTCCAAGGCGCAACCGTCAACGTCTCACACACGATGCTCACAGCGGCGTCGAGCGCAGCAGGCGTCTACGTCGGTATGACACGAGGCCGCGAGCACAACCGGTTGCATGTCATTGCCGAGGATATGGCGGATGCGCGGGCGCAGTTCGTTGATGCGGTGAAGCGTGACCCCGCCGACCGCGGCCTCGACCATGCCACCGCACAGTCCGTCGAAGCAGTACGCGGCATCGTCAAAAACGGCCCGATCCGGCGCGTCACCGAAGAACTCGTCCGACTCGACAGGGAGGCCCAGCGTGCCGAACGAGCGGCTGAGCGGTGGGAGCAGACCGCGAACAGGCTCGACGCCCAACTAGCCGCACACACGGTCGAGAAGGAGAAGGACGCCGCTGTGCTTCGTCAGGCCGAGGAAGAAGCGGCGCGGGTGCGTGCCGAGGTCACCGCGCCTCTCGCGGAGCAAGCCGAACGCGACGGCGAGGCATACCTTGCCAGCGTCGAGGAAGAGAGGACGGCGAGCGCGCGCCTCGCCACTGTTGGGCGGTTCGGGCGACGCAAGGCTCGCGACGAGCACCGTGCTGTGAGCGACCAAGCAGCAACCATCCGAACACATCTTCGCGATGCGTGGGAGGCTGAACCGCCACGAACCCCCAGCGCACTACCCGATTGGGCTGCACAGGTCGCAGAACGGCGAGCAGAAGCCGATCCCCGCGTAAGCGAAGCCGCCCAAGCTGTAAAGGCTGCGCGCACCGAACGAACCGCGACCGGTGAACGTCACCGCAACGAGCGCCTGGCGCTCTTGGCCCACGAGTACGGGCCTGAGAACGCTCGCGCACACCAGTACGGGATGCACGCCCTCAACCCACACCGTAACGCCCGCGACGCCCGCGCACGCGCAGCCATGCTTCGTACCGAGAGTGAGAAACTCCGCAGCCTCCCGGTGAACGATGCCGCCAAACTCATCGAGAGCAAACGCGTCGAGCGAGCGCGCGCGCAGCAACAAGCCGAACAGCGTCAACGGCGGATCTCTTCGCCCGAACCATCCTCGCGTCAAGGCCCAGATTCGCCGCGTGAGCGCGGAATCGGGTTCTGACCCTTCACCTCCTAAGACTTGGACGTAGCCTGCGTCCATTCAGAAGAACAGGGGTGGATGGCTAACTAGTCGTGAGCTTGGACGGCTGCGGTGAGTCGGCGGGCGAACTGGGTGATGTCGGTTGCCATGTCGGGTGGGGCTTCGATTCGGAAGTTCGAGTCGAGGTAGCTCAGTGCTGGCAGGACTCGTTGCCACGAGTCGAGTGCGAGTAAGGCCTCGGTGCGGGTGTGGTTCACCGAGCTCAGTCGGGCATCTTCGTGCCGGAGGGCGTCAGCGACGGCGGCTATTGGGGCGTCGATGGTGATGCGCACCCTGTGGAAGGTCTCGCCGAGCCCGGATCGCAGGTATGCCACAGCACTGTCGGCAGGGAGCGGCCTTGGCTCGTACCGCGTTCCCGTGCTGTGGAACTCGCTGATACGGTCGGTGCGGAAGATACGCCAGTCCTCGCGATCAAGATCCCACCCCAGCAGGTACCAGCGCAGTTCGATATAGACCTGGCGGTGCGGTTCCACTCGGCGCCTGCTGACGTTCTCGCGCGCATCAACATAGCCGAACGTGACGATCTCTTGAGCGGCGACGGCATCCCCGATACTTCCGAGTGCCACCGCGTGAACGCTCGGCGCGATGCGCCGTTCCGCTTCGACACTCATGCGCAGGGTCAAGGCTCTGCGTCGTAGTCGTGCCGGTAAGAGTGCATCGATCTTTCCATACGCACGACTGGCGGCGTCGCCGAGAGTTCCTGGCTGCGCAGGAGCGTTCGTGGCGAGGGTGGCCAAGCTGATTACTGCAGCAATAGTCTCCTCGTCATCGAGCACGAGCGGAGGCACCCGCTGCCCTGCGGCGAGTTGGTAGTGACCTCCTGGACCTGGCCGCGTAGTCACTGGGTACCCATATCCTCGTAGCCGCTCGACGTCTCGCCGTAGCGTCCTAGGGCTCACCTCCAGGCGTGCCGATAGTTCCTCCCCGGTGAACGCCTGCCCGCTCTGCAATGTGGCGAGCAGGCGCAGCATTCTCTCAGTGACATCGGCCATGACATCATCCTAAAGATGCGGTCAGAATCAGACCACATCTCCTGTTAGCGTCGAAGTGAACCGACGTAAGGAGTGGAGACATGACGATAGGGGTAATGACGCCGAACGGACACGTTGGGGCGCATGTCCTCCGTCTGCTCGTGCAGGCGGGAGAACGCCCGCGGGCGTTGGTTCGCAACCCGAACAAGCTGGATCAGAGCATCGCGGACTACGTCGATATTGCTATGTTGGACGCCTGGAACGAACCTACTGTTGTCGAGGCGACCCGAGGGCTCGAAGCGGTGTACTGGGTCAGCCCGACCGCGACGGACAGCGACCCGCTCGCAGCGCACTCCCTCGCCGCACGCAACATCCGCACCGCAATCGAGACCAATCGAATCGAGCGAGTGGTGTTCCAGTCCAGCGTAGGAGCCGAGAAGCGGCACGGTGTCGGAGAAATTGACGGCCTCGCCGCAACCGAGTTGGAGTTGGAAGCCAGCGGCGCTTCGGTCGCGCATTTGCGATGCGGGTATTTCTTCACGAACCTACTCATGGACATCGACTCGATCCGCGGAGGTGTCCTGAGCACAGCGATGGACATCGAGCGCCCGATCGCTTGGGTCGCTCCCGCCGACATCGCTACGGTCGCAGTAGGGCGCCTGCTCTCCCGAACGTGGAGTGGTCGCGAGGTTCAGGCAGTCCACGGCCCCGAAGACCTGTCGTTCACACAAGCCGCGGCGATCCTTTCGACCACGCTAGACGCGCCCGTGTCAGCGCTTCAGCTCAGCGACGATAACGTCCGATCCGCGCTCGGCGAATTCGGCCTGCCCGAGGCCCAGATCGAGGCAATCGTGATGATGGCCGCCGGGATCAGGGATGACTTCACTCCCGAGAATCCACGTACCTACGCGACGACGACGCCCACCACTCTTTCCAGTTGGGCAGCGGAATACCTCTCTTGAACCGATTCACGGATCGTCGTGCGGACTGGCCGTAGCGCAGATGGCGGCGCCTCACGCTGCTCCGCGGCGACATCACCCGTCGATCGCTCAGGCGAGCCGCGTCTTCAGGGACGCCTGCAAGATGACGCCGTTGGCTTACCTGACGAAGTTCCGTATCATCGAAATGGCGCGTCTACTACGCGAGACCGACCTCACTATCGCGGTCATCACCAGACGCCTCGGATGGAACAGCCCAGAGTCATCCGTAACTGCGTTTGCCTGCCATTACGGAGTCACCGTGCGTCTGTCGTCGCAGCGGTCCATCATTCGCTTCAGATCTCGGGCCGGGCGAAGGCGTCGCCCGCGACGCGAAAAGTGCTAACGGAAGTGCTAAGCAACCTGTAGGTCGGGGTATCGCGGTGGATTTATCCACAGGCCAGATGCTGTAGATCGTTGATTTCATGCGGCAGAACGCTAGGTTGAGATTCGTAGCGCGAGGGGGTCGAGCTCAGTTCAACTCCCACGCCGTTGACTGCGCTCAAGCTAGGCTGGTGCACGGCAAACCAAAAGGTTAAGACGTAGCTATGTTTGCTCCCCTACGGGTATCTTCCTCGACGTAGTGGGAGGCCAGTCTGAGTGAGCGGTCACCATGTCGGCTGGACACCGCTGCTGCCGGCTGCGCTATGCTGTCCCCCGATCCGCCTGGAGTCAGCTCGCGCACTGACGACTGATACCGTTGGAAAGTGCTTAACGTAACGTTCGACACTGTCTTGATCAATGGCAGCGTTGGCACGGGGAAGACAACCACTGCCGAGAGGCTCGGCGGCGAGTTGGAGCGGTGCGGTATTCCTGGCGCAGTCATCGATGTGGACTGGTTGCGCCGATCGTGGCCTGCGCCGCCTGGTGACCCTTTCGGGACCGCACTGGCGCTGGAGAACATGCAGGCAATCGCCTCGAACTTCCGGCGCGCGGGTGCCCGCGTGATTGTGGTCGCAACAGTTGTCGAGTCACTGGAAGAGTTGCGCCGCGCTTCTGGGGCGTTGGCCTCGAGAAGGCTGTTGCATGTGCGGCTGACAACGACACCCGATGCGGCGATCTCGCGTCTGACCAGGCGGCACGCGGACGATAAAGTGATCCTGCACTGGCATCTACAGCGTCACGCGGGGCTGGCAGGTATTCTCGACCGAGCTGGCTTCACTGATGAGTTGCGTATCGACACAACTGAAAAGCAAGCCATAGAGGTTGGGCGCGAGATCCTCACTACTATTGTCGAATGAGCGAAGCCGACGACCGGTTAGACGAATGGGAGGCACTCCAGCCGCCCATCGTCTGGTGCGCACCGGAGGGCTTGCTCACGGACGCTGCCGGATCCGGCACCTGTGGCATAACTCTCACGGTGCGCACGCGCCATGTGGGTCGTTTGTCCGGCGAGTGTTCACGTCGGCGTAATGCAACCGGGCTGAGAATTTAGTCGTCGGCGTCGGGGATGAGGATGGTGGCGAGGCTGATGCGACGTTGTGCGTCATCGCGTCGTTGGAGGTAGGGCGTGAGTACTTCCATGAACTCTGTTTGAAGTTTCTCAAGGTCTTGCGTGTCGAGGTAGAGCGGTGCACTTGCGAACCCGAGGAATCCGCGCAAGTCTGTGCGTCCGTCTTCGAGAACCTCTTCGAAATCATTTGAAAGGTCGCTGACGAACATTGCGAATGCCGACCGCAACTGCAGAGTGTCCATCGCCTGCATCTCCTCATGGCCGACGTGGGCCATGCGCTCCCCGAGTGCGAGCGTACGCTCGATGGCACCACGCACCTGTCGTTCGTCGACGACCGCCAAGATTTCGGCATCAAGCAGGGCCGCGACGTGCCGGTACAGCGTGGCCTGCTTCACTTCCGGCAGTGCTTTGCGGAGCTGAGCGGTGGTCATATTGCGGCGGCCGATTTGTTGAATGATCTTCATGCGAACAGGGTGGAGCACGAGGTCGGCGACCGGACGCTCTGCAACCATGGCTCTACCCCTAACCGTTATCACTGTGACAATGTTCTCATTGATGTACCACCCATTGAAGCAGAGGAGAGCGCGATGACGCAGGCGACCTATGGAATGGCTGGCGTTGACGTGCGCTTCCCTGGCTGGGAGTCCCTGATGGTCGGGCGAAGCTTCCTGCACGTTCCGTTAGCTGCGGTTCGGTCGGCTCGCGTTGAGCCTGGCTGGTCTTCAGAAGTACTCGGCATTCGTTCTGGTTTCGTCGTGTCCGGCTATCGCAAGCTCGGCACCTTCACTCACCCCTCGGGTGTCCGGCGACTGGTGTCGATGAAACGGGGCATGCCCCTCCTTCGCCTTCACACGGTTCGTGACGAGACCGGGTTCGACGAGATCCTCCTCAGCACCGATGACGCGGAGAGCATCGCGCACAACATTCAGGCAGGCGTCGCACGATGAGCCGTGCGCCGATTGAGATCCAGGGTCTTCGTAAGAGCTTCGGTGCTGTTGACGCAGTATCGGAGGCCACGTTCATAGCGGCGTCAGGCCGGGTCACGGGCTTCCTGGGCCCGAACGGTGCAGGGAAAACGACGACGCTACGCATACTGCTAGGGCTGACCCGACCGTCCAGAGGAACGGCACTTGTGCAGGGAAAGCGCTATCGAGATCACCCCCACCCGGCACGCATTGTCGGGGCGGTGGTGGATATTGCGGGCGCGCATCCGAGGATGACCGCCAGGCAGCACTTGCTCACTTACAGTGCGCTGTCCGGGCTTTCTCGGACACGAATCGAAGCGGTGCTCGAACAGGTGGGCGCGACCGCTTTCGCTGACCGTCGCATCGGCACGTTCTCGACCGGAATGCGCCAGCGGCTCTCGCTTGCGACGGCGCTTCTGGGCGACCCAGAGATCCTCGTGCTCGATGAACCCTCCAATGGCTTAGACCCGGGGGGTATCGTTTGGCTGAGAACGTTCCTCCAAGAGTTCGCGAGATCAGGGCGCACCGTCTTGTTGTCCAGCCACGTGCTCGGTGAGGTCGAGCACACCGTGGACGATGTCGTACTCATCGATAAGGGGCGGGTGAGGCGAGCCGCCTCTCTCACCGATATTCGCTCGTCAGGCGCATCCCTTGAGGACGTGTTCCTTCGCGCGACACAGGGAGGAGACCAATGATGAGTGTGATCCGCGGCGAGCTCATCAAACTGCTCACTCTTCGTCTCGCGCTTTGGACGATCCTCCTCGCAGCAGCCTGCGGCGCACTCCTGACAGGCACACTCGCATTCATTGGGCCGGAGAACGCGACCCCGCCAATGCCCGGGCTCGATACCCCAGATGGCGTCGCGATCGTTCTCGGGCTTCCCACGGTGCTGTTGTTCATCCCCGCGCTCATCGGCACCATCGCCATCACCTCCGAGTACCGGCACCGAACTATTGGCACCACGTTCCTCGCAGTGCCAAGGCGGGGGCAGGTGCTTGGTGCGAAACTCGTCGTCTACACCCTGCTCGGCCTAACATACGGGCTCGCCTCCTCGATCGCATCCGGTGCAGCACTCTTCGCAGGAGCAGCAGCACGAGGAGTGACGATTCCGGTGCCTGTTGGCGAGATCATCCTGCCGCTACTCCAACTCGCCCTCGCAGCGGCCGTGTACATGGTGTTAGGGGTAAGTATCGGAGCGCTCGCCCGCAACCAACTCATCGCCATCGGCATCGTGCTCGGATACTTCTACTTCATCGAGTTCGTACTCATGATGCTCCCCGGCGTGAACAAGCTATACCCCTTCATGCCAGGCGGAGCCACAGCCTCGCTGACGAGCTTCTCCTTCCTCACCGACACTCTCGCCGAGCAGACCTCACTCAGCCCGGCCTCGCTGGCGTCTCCTCTCATGGGAGCCGTGATACTGCTTGCTTACGCGGGAATCGCCGGGCTCCTCGCAATATTTGTGACGTTGAAACGCGACCTGAAATGACGAAAACACCGATCGAACTCTCAACGCTCTTAACGTCACGAACCTCTGAAATGTCGGTATCCTCCGAAGCCAAACGAGGTGCAAGTCGGCGAGCTCAATTCGCCACTCCGTCAGTGGAGCACTTCTAAACGCCCATAACCCATCAAAGGAGAATCATGCGAGCAACAGGAACCTTCACAGTGGAAGCATTCACTCCCATCGAGCCACCCTTGAACGCCGGACCCGAAACTGGCACACCGGTAGCCGTCGCGACAATGGAGAAGCGCTTCGCCGGAGACATCACTGGACGTTCGACGACGCTGTTCACCTACGCACTCGACCCAGCGAGCAATATCGGCGGATACGCTGCAATGGAATCTTTCGAGGGATCGCTTCACCACCGTTGGGGAACTTTCAACTTCACGCACTCAGCGACGACAGCAGGTGAAGATCGGAGCGCAGAATCCTTCGCCATCATCCCCTCCAGCGGCACCGGCGAACTGAGTGGAATCTCAGGCGACGGGGGGATCGCCGTCGACCCCGACGGAACCCACCGGCTCTGGTTCGATTACCACCTTCCCAAATGAACGCCAACCCTGCTCGCCGCACTGAGCGGCGAGACCGCTCGGCCGAGGGAGGTAGCAGGCCTCGACGGGTGAACGCACGGGAACCGGAGGCGCAAGTGATCGTGCTCAACGGCGGATCAAGTTCGGGAAAGACGTCTATCGCACGAGCACTGCAGGAATCCCTTCCCGGAACCTGGCTGACCTTTGGGGTGGATACGTTCATCGAAGCGTTACCCGGCCGGGGCGACAGCCTGAAGTCCGGAATCAGCTACGGCCCTGATGGCACTGTCGTGGTGACGGAGCAGTACAAACGGCTGGAACGCGCTTGGTACTCAGCACTGCATACGCTGGCGCACTCGGGTGCCAACATCATTCTTGACGAGGTGCTGCTTTCCGGAGGTGAGGGGCAACGGCGTCTACAGTCAGCATTTGATGGGGTGCCGATGCTGTGGGTAGGAGTGCGCTGCGATCCAGAAGTTGCCGCGGCCCGTGAATGTTCTCGCGGCGACCGCGTACCGGGCATGGCACGCTTACAAGCCTCGCGTGTTCATGACGGGGTCGTGTACGACATTGAGATCGATACCGCTGCACGATATCCCGAAGCCTGCGCACAGCTACTGGCCGATTTCGTGACCTCGAAACGTTACTCACCCGTCGAGACAGAGTGATCGGACTTGCCATCTTGTTTCGAACAGCAATGCATCCCTGATTCCTGTGGGAAAGAAACCAAACGGAGCGTCAAGTCAGAGCACGAGGACGTATTTCAGCAGCGCCGCACCCTCAGAGGAAACGTGATCTGCGTGATGGCCTTTCGGCCCGCAAGAATCACTAACCTGGTAGGTTTCGGCTCATGAATACTGCAACCTCGCCTTCTGATGCAGTTCCGCGATACAGAGAGGTATCCAAACCGCAAAACTTAAACCCCATGCGGAGATACGCGCGGATGGCCGGTGCGTTGATGTTAGTGACTTCCAACCACAAGGTTCGTGCGTTCAGTTCACGCCCGTAGTTAGCAGCGAGGCCAACCAGTTCCCGTCCCAGCCCTCTCCGACGATACTGAGGGGAGAGTTCCAAATCCGCTATCACGACTCGTCGATTCCACACCTCGAAAACCACGTCAATAAACCCGCAGGGGGTCCCGTGCGCGTTAACGGCAACAAATCGCGCTGACTCCTCGACATCCTCAACGTCGGTGTCTTCGCCAAGAGGAAACCTCTTGACGATCGGAGAGGAGACACTCTTCTCGTTGAGAGTAAACCCGTT
>DXDC01000207.1 GCA_019115685.1 Candidatus Agrococcus pullicola | reverse complement strand
CGGATCTTGTTGAGGACGAGCGTCGCGAGCGCTTCGCCCTCGACGTCCTCGGCGATGATGACGAGCTGCTTGCCTGCCTGGATCACCTTGTCGACAACGGGCAGAACATCCTTGATGTTCGAGATCTTGCTGTTGACGATCAGGATGTACGGGTCTTCGAAGACCGTTTCCTGACGGTCGGGGTCCGTCACGAAGTACTGCGACAGGAAGCCCTTGTCGAAGCGCATACCCTCGGTGAGCTCGAGCTCGGTGCCGAAGGTGTTCGACTCCTCGACGGTAACGACGCCTTCCTTGCCGACCTTGTCGATCGCCTCTGCGATCAGACGGCCGATCTCCGGGTCAGCTGCCGAAATCGAAGCGGTAGCGGCGATCTCTTCGGTCGTCTCGATCTCCTTGGCGTTCTCGAGCAGACGTGCAGCAACCGCTGCGGTTGCCTTCTCGATGCCGCGCTTGAGCGCGATCGGGTCAGCGCCAGCTGCGACGTTGCGAAGGCCCTCGCGAACGAGCGACTGGGCGAGAACAACGGAGGTCGTGGTGCCGTCACCAGCGACATCGTCGGTCTTCTGCGCAACTTCCTTGACGAGCTCTGCGCCGATCTTCTCGTACGGGTCCTCGAGCTCGATTTCCTTGGCGATCGAAACGCCGTCGTTGGTGATGGTGGGAGCGCCCCACTTCTTCTCGAGTACGACGTTGCGGCCGCGCGGTCCGAGGGTCACCTTGACTGCGTCAGCGAGCGTGTTGAGACCACGCTCGAGACCGCGACGGGCCTCCTCGTCGAATGCGATCATCTTTGCCATTGTGTGTTCGTCCCTCCTGGACGCCATTGACGTGTGAATTAGCACTCAGCTGTTCAGAGTGCCAATGTAAGTTTGGCACTCTCCGCCTGCGAGTGCAAGCGAGCACGAACGTTGATTTCACCGCGTCCCGCGCGGGAACCCGCGGTTGCACGGTGCGAGGCGTCGACGCTTCGCGCTCAGCGGAATGCTGCACGCTCCTTCACGCCGAACTCAGCCCCGATCATGCACCCGGGGGCGGCTGCACCTGCTCGATCCGACCTCTCGATTTCCCCCGCCGCAGGCGCCTCGCGCAGTAGGCACGTGCCTTTTCTCGGTCAATAGCGGCAGTCAAGCGAATAATTGCCTTGACTCCTCGTAGAGACCGAGAAAAGGCGCAGCTCGAGAGACCGGGAGACGAGCGCAGGGCGCTGCGCCTCCTTCGTGCTTACGAAACCGAGGTGCTGCCCGTAACCGGCACGAGGTGGATCCACGTGTTGCCGGGAGCGAGTTCGATCTCTTCACCGTCTTCAGTCACCAGCACCAGCGGATCGTTGACGGACTCCTGCGACCACGTGACCGGAACGCTCGAGCATCCCGACGAGACGAATCCGGCGCCTTCGTAGCCGACCAGCAGTGTTTCCGGAACGTCCCCTCGGACGTACTGCACTTCAACGCTCAGCGCGATCACGTTCGTCGCGCTCAGCTGATCGCCGTTGGCATCGAGGTCCGGTTGACCGTTCTGCGCACGGGTCCAGGTGTCGTCCGTGCACTCCCACGTGCGGGACTCACCGGGCGAGTAGACGAGCTCGATGAGCGACGCGTCGGTTCCGTTTTCCTGCGCCGCGGAATCGGCAGCTTCGTCCGCAAAGCCCCAAAGCTCATCAGGAGCATCCAAATCACTGAACCGATCGACCACCTCGTCGGCGGATAGCAGCAGGTTGTGCGGTGCTATGCGATCGTCCATCCGGTAGAAGACGTCGTCGTACTGCCCGCTGTCGTGAATGACATTCGTGACTCCAGTGGCCTGCATCTGCTCGATGAAGTGCCCGCCCGAGTAGGCGATGATACCGCCGTAGGGCCCCACGATCGCCGGGTCCATAGGCCGCACCGAGCGCACCGGCCCGATCTCTTCGGGAACGTGCGAGTGCCAGGTTGCCGCATAGCGCGTAGTGCCGCCCTCCACGAACTCCTCGACCACGACATCCGCATGTTCGAGGCCGAACTGCGGCCTGGCGAACGGGTTGTTGTCGATCTTCGCCGACAGCGCGGGATGCTCAAGCTCCTCGGGCACCTCGACCCCTGTCAGCGGAGCTACCGCCGGCTCCTCGGGTGACGGAGTCGGTTCGGGAGCCGACGGCGGAGGCGGTTCGGGGTCATCTGCAGCGCATGATGTCAGGAGCGCGAGCGCGAGTAGGGCAGCCACCGATGCCCGAATCGTACGAGTGGAACGCATGCGTTCCAGAGTACTGCCGACGTGCCGACGTGCGGACCAGCGACTCGAGCGAACCGTGTCGAATTCGGGGTCGGCTATTCGGCGTCGAACTCCTCGAGGTCCTGCCCGACCGACACAGTGATGGGAGAGCCGGAGAGATCCCCTTCCGCCGCTGCGACAGAGGTGATCCCGAGCTGGTCGGCAACCCCGAGTGCTACGGGTTCGTACTCGTCGCCCGTATAGAACACCGTCGAGTGTTCCACTGGCTCTTCCGCAGCTGCGATGATGCCGGGCGTCCAGCCGTTCGAAGTGACGGCCTCGACCACGGCATCCGCCCCGCCTTCCTCGCCCGTGGCGTTGAGCACCGCAACGGTTGTGTCTTCCGGCGCCTCCGCGGGGTCCGTGATGGGCTCGACGATATCTTGCTGCGGATCGGTCGCGCTGAAATCTCCTCCGAGCGACTGAATCGCAAAGATCCCCACGACCGTCAGTACGACAACGGCACCGACCCACACCAGCAGCTTGGAACGCCAGGTAAAACGCTCGGCATAGGAGATGCGGTGCGCGCCAACTCTGTTGCCGGTCTTGTACGACTTCGTCACCGAGCGGCCACCCCCGACTCGAGGCTCGCTCTGGTGCTTCGCAACGCGCGCACGCGCATCCGGCCGAGGCTAGTCATGGCGTTCATTGTAGAGGTTTCGCCAGCGCGGAGACACTTGCAGCTTCTTCAGCAGCGGGGACTTCGCAGGCAGGTCGGCGAATCGGGTCGGCGCCCCAGCGCCACGAGCAAGCGGAGTGCTCCTCTCGTGGGCGGTCACATCGTCGCATTCGTCCGCTGCCTCACCACGAGAGGTCCCGAACTGCTTGTTTTCTTCTCTGCAGAGAAGAAAAACCGAGCGGTTCGGCGCGCAAGGCCGCATTCCAAGCTTTTCAAGCACGCTTCGACCGAGCACACCACTGCCTCTCCTCGAACCGCTATGCGCAATAGCAGTCGCGTGAACAAGGTTGCAAACGTTTGCACGACTTGCTAGCGTGGGCACAGGAAGATCGAACTGCGCTCCCGGCCCGCCGTGAGGACAAGTCGCGAACGAGAGGAACTACCAATGGCCAATCAAACTCCTCCACGACCCCTGCTGACACCGGGCCAGATGGCCGTCGACTACGAAGAGCGAGTGGATTTCAGCCGCCTGCGCGACTACCGGCTCGAACGCGCGCAGGCCGCGCTGGTTGCCAGCGAGTGCGGAGCCTTCCTGCTCTTCGACTTCTACAACATCCGCTATACGACGAGCTCCTGGGTGGGCGGTGCACTGGGCGACAAGATGATCCGCTACGCACTGCTCACCCGCGGCGGCGAACCCCATCTGTGGGACTTCGGTTCTGCAGTCAAGCACCACAAGCTGTTCTCGCCGTGGCTGGAGGAGGAGCACAACCGCCCCGGCTTCCTCGGGTTCAGAGGCGCGGTCTCCCCCACAGCGGGCCTCGTGGAGGATGCGGTGACGCAGATCAAAGGGATCCTCACCGACCTCGGGCTGCAGAACGCCCCCGTCGGCATCGATATCGTCGAGCCGCCGTTCCTGTTCGAGATGCAACGGCAAGGGTTCACCGTCGTCGATGCGCAGCAGCACATGCTCGATGCTCGCGAGATCAAGAGCGCCGACGAGATCATGCTCCTGAACCAGGCGGCGGCGATGGTCGACGGGGTGTACGTCGACATCGTCGAGGCGTTGAAGCCCGGAGTGCGCGAGAACGAGATCGTGGCGCTCGCCGCCAAGAAACTCTACGAGTACGGATCCGACCAGGTCGAGGCGATCAACGCGATCTCCGGCGAGCGCTGCAACCCGCACCCGCACAACTTCACCGACCGCATCATCCGACCCGGCGACCAGGCCTTCTTCGACATCATTCACTCGTTCAACGGCTACCGCACCTGCTACTACCGCACGTTCAATGTCGGCAGCGCGACCGGCGCGCAGCGCTCCGCGTACTCGCAGGCTCGCGAATGGATGGACAACGCGATAGCGGCGATCAAGCCCGGTGTCGGCAGTGACGAAATCGCGACGCTCTTCCCCACGGCCGAGTCGATCGGCTTCGACGACGAGCTCTCGGCATTCGGACTGCAGTTCTGCCACGGTCTCGGACTCGGGCTGCACGAGCGGCCGATCATCTCGCGCCTCAACAGCTACCGCGAGCCGGTCGAGATCAAGGAGGGCATGGTGTTCGCCGTCGAGACCTACTGCCCCGCGAGCGACGGCTACTCGGCGGCGCGCATCGAGGAGGAGGTCGTGGTCACCGCCGACGGACCGGTCGTGATCACGAAGTACCCGGCAGACGACTTGATCGTTGCGAACCCGTTCTAGGGGAGTCCCGCGCGGCTCGCGCTGCAGCTGCCGGGCATCCAAGCGCGCTTCTCTCCCCCGGCGCGATCGAACGGTGCGCCGAGCACCGAGTGCTGCCCCGCCTGGCCTGGAAGCCGCAAACCGAAGCGATGCAAGTCGGCTCGATTAGACTCGTCACAACCGTGCGATTACGGGGTTGCACACAGAAGGGAGCGCCGGAGTGTCCAGTAGGAGAACGGCGACGCTCAAGGACATCGCGGCGGACGCGGGCATCCATGTCGCAACCGCGTCCCGCGCTCTCAGCCGCACCCACTCGCACCTGGTGCAGGAGGAAACCCGCAAACGAGTGCTCGAAAGCGCCGAACGCCTCGGCTATCGCGTCAACTCTGTTGCAAGATCACTGCGCAGCGGGAAAACCGGCACCATCGGCGTCATCGTGTTCGACCTCGCGAATCCGTTTACTGCAACGGTGCTGCGCGGTATCGACGAAGTTCTTGACGAAACGGGCCAGCTGTCGGTCGTCATGGAGACGCACAACGAACCGGAGACCCTGCGCAGAGCGGTCGAACGACTCACGGAGAACCGAGTCGACGCCATCATCGTCGCGGCGGCACACCTCGACGACCGCGAATACCTGCTCGAAGCAGCGGCGGCGACCCCCATCGTTCTAGCGGTACGACGCTCGGGTGACCCAGCCGATCCGGCAGCGCTCAGTGGGCTTCCAGAGGCGCTGCAAGACGACGTGAAGGGCGCGGCAGAAGCCGCCCAGTTCTTCCTCGACCACGGTCATCGACACATCGCGCAGGTGCATGGCGACAGCCGTATCTCTTCGTTCGTGGATCGCGGCTTCGGTTTTCAGAGCGCGATCGAAGCACACGGGGATGCCGCGCTCGTCGGCCACGACGGTCACGCTCACGACAGCACAGTGGCCGAAGGCAGACGTCTCGCGGCCGAGCTCCTGGCGCTACCCTCCCAGGAGCGGCCGACGGCGATTTTCGCGCACAACGACATGCTCGCAGTAGGTGTGCTGGACGCTCTTGCGGAAGCAGGGCTCCGATGCCCCGAGGACGTCTCGGTCATCGGCTACAACGACGCCCCCCTCATCGACCGGGTGACTCCGCCGCTCACGACGGTGAAGCTCCCGGCCTTCGAGATCGGCCGGCACGCTGCCCAGATGGCGGTGGATCTCATCGACGGCAAGGAGCCCGATCCTGCCCGGGTCGTGCTTCCGGCCGAAATGGTGATCCGAGACTCGGTCGCGCAGCGCTGACTCCGCGACCTCAAGTCGTCTGTCGTCAGCGTCGGCGGCGCCGCAGCGTCGAGAGCACGACAGCCAGCAGCGTCAACGTGGCGCTCGCGACCGACCAGAGCGTAACGGAGCTGCCGGCCGTCGGTAGGACGAGGTCGAGAAACAGTGCGGTTACCACCTGCCCCGCGATCAACAGCAGACCCATGAGCAGAGTGCCCAGCTCGTGCACGACGACGGCGCCAACGCCGATGAACACGGCACCGAAGATTCCGCCGGCGTACACCCACCAGTCGGTGGGGAACTCCCCGACACGATGTCCTCCTGCGAAAGCGATGGCGCAAACGATCGCCAGTGCTGTCGTGCCTGCGATGAAGTTCGCCAGCGTGGGGGTTATGGGATCCCGTGCTTCGCGTTGAATCGCACCGGCCATCCCCTGCTGGAACGGCTGCAGGGCACCGCCGATGAACGGCAAGATCAGCAGCCACACCTGACTGCCGATCTGCTCCGACCCGCTCACGATCGCGAGCGACACGGCAACGATCGCGACGACTGCACCCGCGACTCGACCGATGGTCACGCGGCGCGGTTTGAGTACTCCGAAGCCCATCCTGTCGACCAAGAGCCCGCTAATCGTCTGGCCTGCCACACCACCCACCGTGAACACGGCGACGCCGAGCAAACCCACGGCAACGCTCTGGCTCATGACGTACCAGGCGCCGACCAGCCCGGCCGAGAGATACCACCACGGAAT
>DXDC01000206.1 GCA_019115685.1 Candidatus Agrococcus pullicola | reverse complement strand
ACCGGTAGCCGTGCACACCGCCGCCGCCGAATCCTGCCGCCTCGCCCACTGCATACAACCCTGCGATCGAGGAGCCGTCGGCTCGCAACGCCTGTGATGTGAGGTCCGTCTGAATGCCGCCGAGGGTTTTTCTCGTCAGCGTGTGCAGCTTGACGGCGATGAGTGGCCAGTGCCGTTCATCGAGAATGCGGTGCGGTTTCGCGGTCCGCACGAGCCGTTCGCCCACGAAGTTTCGCGCTGCGTGGATGGCTCGTACCTGGTCGTCGCTGGACGCGGGGTCATTGATCTCGAGGTCGCGCTCGGCGATCGCGTCGACGACGGCTCTCCTGTCAATGCCCTCGCCTGGCGCGGTGCCCTGGAGTGCTTCCATCCTGTCGAGCAGTTGACTGAGCGAATCGGCGACGATGAAATCTTCGCCATGATCAAGGAAAGCCTGCACGGGTGCGGGCGCACCGGGTAGAACACGGTTGGCCAGCAGCCGCACGTTCTTTTCGGTTAGGTCGGGGTTCTGCTCGGAGCCCGAGAGGGTGAATTCCTTCTCGATGATCGACTTCGTGAGCACGAACCAGGAGTGGTCGTTATCGCCACGGCGAAGGTATTCGAGTGTGCCGAGCGTGTCGAATCCCGGGTAGAGGGGGGAAGGGAGACGCCGGCCTCTTTGGTCGAGCCAGATACTCGACGGCCCGGGGAGGATGCGGATGCCGTGGTTCTGCCACACCGGGTCCCAGTTCTTGAGCCCTTCCGTGTAGTGCCACATGCGATCGTCGTTCACGACATTCGCGCCGCCCGCTCGAGCGAGTTCGACCCCACGCCCGTCCACGTGTTCAGGGACGCCCCGAACGATGTCGGTCGGTGCTTCCCCCAACGATTCCGGCCAGTGTTCTCTGACCTGCTCGATTGCGCCTCCTATGCCTCCGCTCGCCACAACGGTCGATTCGGCGCGGATCTCGAAATCATCCACCGAGTCCCGATTGGACGCTTCTCCCCGTATCGCGAGATCCTCGGCCAACACGGTGCCGCGGACTCCGACGACGTCATCGCCCTCGACGATCAGCGCATCGGCGCGGTGCCGGAACTTGAGCGTCACCAGCCCCTCTTCGACCCCCGCACGCACGAGCCTCGTGAACGGCGCGACGATCCCCGGTCCGGTACCCCAGACGATGTGGAATCGAGGCACCGAGTTGCCGTAGCCTCCCGGCACCAGAGGGCCCCGCTCCGCGTGTCCCACGATGGGGAAGAACGACACCCCGCGCTCCCGCAACCAGCCTCGCATGTCTCCGGCCGCCCATCCCAGGTAGGCGTCCGCCCACTTGCGGCCCCACTCGTCAGTGTCTCGGTCGAACCCTGCTGCGTGCAGCCAGTCGCCGCGGGCGAGATCGTAGGAGTCACGGATGCCGAGCCTGCGCTGCTCAGGCGTGTCGATCAGCAGGAGTCCGCCGAAGGACCAGAACGCCTGTCCGCCTATCGAACGGTGCGGCTCCTGGTCGATGATCGTGACGCGGCGTCCACGCGCGACAGCCTCCGCAGCGGTCACCAGTCCCGCAAGCCCCGCTCCGATTATGACGACATCGGTGGAGTGTGTACGCACGGGGAGCCTCCTCTAGCTCTCGGGCCCCTGGAAGGCGGGGTTGTAGTTGATCATGGCGGTCGCCGCGCGTTCGAAGTAGTCGGTCATCTCGGCACGGTGCAGCGGCGCGACTTCGAGCTCGTCGAGCGCAGCGGTCATGTGGCGCAGCCAGCGTTCGCGAGCATCCTGGTCGATGCGGAATGGCGCGTGCCGCATTCTGAGCCTCGGATGCCCGCGCCGCTGCGAGTATTCGCTCGGGCCCCCGAAGTATTGCCCCAGGAAGTTCGCGAGTCGCCATTCTGCGCCTTCGCGGTCGTCCTGCGGGTACATCGGCCGCATCACCTCGTCTTCCCAGACGCGGTTGTAGAAGCGGTGAACGAGATCGTTGAAGAAGTCGATACCGCCGACAGCCTCGAACAGCGTCTGCCCTAGGGCAGGGCCGTGTTCGCCCATCCGTGGTTGCATCGGCCGTGGCTGTCCCGTGCTCTGCGCGTTCTCGTTCACCGCTCCTCCGTTACTCGCCCGTGTGTGCGTCGCGCCTCTGGTTCGAGAGCGCACGCTCGACGTCGTCGAGCAGCTCCCGCACCAGGCGTGTCAGTCCCGCTGGGCGCTCTCGTTCGTTCAGCCACGCCCGTGTTGCATCCGCCAGTTCTTCGGACGCCACGGAACTCGGGTAGAGGCCCTTGATGAGTTCTTCGGCCATCTGGTACGACCGCTGCTCCCAAATCGTATCGATCGCGGAGTGATAGGGCTCGATGAGTGTTGCAAGCGCAGAAGGGTCGTTGGCGCGAGCGAGACCGAGGCCCGTGTAGCGAACGATCATGTTCGGCGTCTCCTCCAGCACGACCGAGTCGAACGCGGCGCGCTTGCCCTCGGGTGTGGGGATGAGCGCACGGGCCCGCACGGCAGCTTGCGCACCGTTGGCGGTGTTGTCCTCTTCGTGCGCTGCCGAGATCTCCGCTTCTCCTGCAGCTCCGTTGTGCACAAGACCGTCGAGCAACTGCCAGGAGAGGTCCGTGTCGATCTCGAGACCCTCGAGCGAGGTGCGTCCATCGCGCAGCGCACGGAGCGCGGCGATGTGCTCGTCTGTGCTCGCGATGTTTGCAAAGCCCGTCACGAACTGGAACTGGGCGTCCGAGTCCGCCTCTGCCTGCTGAGCGAGCGTCCACAACGCATTTCCGACCCGCTCGACCGCTGCGGCGCGCCGCTCGGGAGCCACGTAGACACGTGCGGCCTGAATCATCTGCGCAACCGCGGAGCGCAGCGTCGTCGATTCGGTTTCCGCGTGAATGTGCTTGATGACCAGGTCGATGTAGTCGCTCGCTGCGATCTCTCCGTCGCGGGTCGCATCCCACGCTGCTCCCCATACGAGCGCTCGCGCAAGCGGATCATGGATCTCGGAGACCCCGTCCCAGGCGGCGCGCCAGGAATCATCATCCAGTCGAACTTTCGCATACGCGAGATCGTCATCGTTGAGCAGCAGGAGTTCAGGGCGCTGCTTACCGACCACCTCGGATACTTCGGTCTGGGCGCCATCGATATCGAATTCGACGCGATCGACTCGTTCGAAGCCGTTGTGGCCCCGGTTGTAGAAACCGACCGCGATGCGGTGCGGGCGCAACGTCGGATAGTCGGCCGGAGCGCTCTGCTCGATCACGAGTTTCGTAATCGTGCCGGCGCCATCGGTCTCCAGTCGCGGACGCAGCGTGTTCACACCGGCGGTCTCCAACCAGAGCTTCGACCACTCCGTGAGTTCGCGACCGCTCGCGGCCTCGAGTTCGGTTAGCAGGTCGGCCAGCACCGTGTTGCCCCAGGCGTGCTTCTTGAAGTACGCGCTGAGACCCTGCATGAACGGTTCGATGCCGACCCACGCGACGAGCTGCTTGAGCACCGAGCCGCCCTTTGCGTAGGTGATGCCGTCGAAGTTGACCATGACGTCGTCCAGGTCGCGGATCTCTGCAACGATCGGGTGCGTCGATGGCAGCTGGTCCTGGCGATAGGCCCACGTCTTCTCGAGTGCGTTGAACGTCGTCCAGGCGCCTTCCCACTCCGTCGCCTCGGCCGTCGCAAGCGTCGACGCCCACTCGGCGAACGATTCGTTCAGCCAGAGGTCGTTCCACCACTGCATCGTGACGAGGTCGCCGAACCACATGTGCGCGAGTTCGTGCAGCACGGTGACGACGCGGCGCTCCTTCATGGCGTCCGCGACTTTCGACCGGAAGATGTACGCCTCGGTGAAGGTCACGCAACCGGCGTTCTCCATCGCGCCCATGTTGTACTCGGGGCAGAAGAGCTGGTCGTACTTGTCGAACGGGTACGGCACGTCGAAATGCTTCTCGAAGAACTCGAAACCGCGCTTCGTCGTCTCGAAGATGTAGTCGGCATCCATGTATTCCGACAGGGATTCGCGGCAGAACACGCCCAGCGGGATCGTGCGTCCGTCAGAACTTACGAGCTCATCGCGGTATTCGACGTAGGGGCCCGCTACGAGCGCAGTAATGTACGAGGAAATCTGCGGAGTGGGCCCGAACCTCCATGTGCCTACTTCGCCGTCGACCGTCGGTTCCGGTGTCGGCTGATTCGACACGACTTTCCAACGCGAAGGCGCAATGACCGTGAACGAGAACTCGGCCTTGAGGTCCGGCTGCTCGAAGACAGCGAAGACCCGACGCGAGTCCGGAACCTCGAACTGCGTGTAGAGATACACCTCGTCGTCGACCGGATCGACGAACCTGTGCAGGCCCTCTCCGGTGTTCATATAGATCGCGTCGGAGACGATGGTCAGTTCGTTCTCGGCCTGCAGGTCGGGTAGCTGGATGCGTACGCCATCGTTGACCTCGGTCGGGTCGAGCTCGACACCGTTCAACGTCACCGAGTGCACGGTTCGGGAGATGTGGTCGATGAATGTCGACGCACCCTCTTGCGCGCTGAAGCGAACGGTCGTTGTCGACCCGAACACTTCCTCGCCGCGAGTCAGATCGAGGGTGATGTCGTACGAACGAGTGCTGACGATCGCGGCACGATCGGCTGCCTCTTGCCGTGTGAGGTTCTCTCCTGGCACAGATGCTCCTTCATTGGAATGGTGTGTCCTACCAGGGTAGTTGGCCGTGCAGTTTTCGATAGCATCGGAGCATGACTGATGTGCGGATGTGGTTCGACCCGCTGTGCCCTTGGGCATGGATGACCTCTCGCTGGCTCGAGGAGGTAGGGCGTCTCCGAGGCATCGAGATCGATTGGCGCGTGATGTCGCTCGCCATCCTGAACGAGGGCAGGGACCTTCCGGAGGATTACCGGGCCATCATGCCGCGCTCGCTGCGGATGACGAGGCTCGTCGTTGCAGCACGAGAGTCGGTTGGGCAGGAGGCCGTGAAGCCGCTGTACGATGCGCTCGGTACACGACTGCACCCCGGAGACGAGAAGGATCTCGATGTTGTGATCCCCGCTGCGCTCGCCGAGGCAGAGCTGCCCGCGGAGCTCGCAGAGGAGACCGACCGTTTCGACGAACAGCTGCATGCGAGCCACAGGGAGGCCATGGACCTCGTCGGCGAGGATGTCGGAACACCCGTTGTGGCTGTCGATGACGTTGCGTTCTTCGGCCCCGTCGTGACTCCGGCACCGAAGGGCGAAGAAGCGCTGAGGCTGTTCGACGGGATTGTCGCTGCCGCCAGCGTCGACGGCTTCTTCGAGCTGAAACGAACCCGAACTCGCGGACCGCAGTTCTAGCCGGAACACTGTTGTTAGGAAGGAACAGGATGCGCATCCACGTCGCTACCGATCACGCGGGTTTCGAGTACTCGAAAACGCTCATCGCTCACCTCACTGAGCAGGGCCACGAATGCGTCGACCACGGCCCTGTGGAGTACGACGCGCTCGACGACTATCCGGCATTCTGCATTCGCGCTGCTCAGGCCGTGGTCGCGGATCAACAGGCGGGCGTTATGGCGCTCGGTGTCGTGTTCGGGGGGTCGGGCAATGGCGAGCAGATCGCGGCGAACAAGGTGCGCGGTGTCCGTGCCGCGCTGGTCTGGAGCGAAGACACGGCTCTGCTCGCCAGGCAACACAATGACGCGAACGTTGTCGCAGTCGGCGCGAGGCAGCACTCGAGCGAGGAAATGCTCCGACTCATCGACACGTTCATCGGCGAAGCCTTCAGCGACGAGGAACGGCACCTACGGCGCATCCAGCAGATCTTCCGGTACGAAACCGAAGGCGAGCTCGATGCCTGAGGGTCATTCGATCCATCGCATCGCGCGCCAATTCGATAGCAATTTCGTAGGCCGGCCGGCCGCTGTCTCGAGCCCGCAGGGGCGCTTCTCGGTAGAGGCCGCCGAACTCGACGGCCGTGTGATGACGGAGGCCCGGGCAATCGGCAAGCATCTGCTCTTGCGGTTCGAGGAGCCTTGGATGCACGTGCACCTCGGCATTTACGGCGCTTGGGATTTCGCGGGGGAGATCTCGACGGATGCCGCGCTCGCACGCAGCGAGGGCGCGTCCGTGCGCACTGCGGCAGCGGGAGCGTTGGGGCAGAACGAGGAGTCATTGCACTCGATAGGGGCGCCCCGCAGGGCAAGAGTGAAAATGGGCGAGCGTGAATCGGGGCTGACTCTTGACGAGTGGCCGCCGAAGCCTGTTGGACAGGTTCGAGCGCGCATCCTCACGGATTCTGCAGTCGCGGATCTCCGTGGTCCGACCGTTTGCAAGGTGATGGACGATGATGGCGTTCAGGCGCTTGCGCAGCGACTCGGCCCCGACCCCATGGCGCTGTTCGAGACGCGTGCGCAGGCCGAGTCGAGGTTTGTCTCGCGCGTACAACGATCACGCCAGCCCATCGGTCAGTTGCTGATGGATCAGTCGGTCGTTGCTGGCATCGGCAACGTGTATCGTGCCGAAATGCTGTTCCGAGCGGCAATGTCACCGCATCGCTCAGGGGCGAACGTCACCGATGAAGAAGCCGCAGCGCTGTGGCGCGACTGGGTGAAATTGCTGCGGATCGGCGTAGAGACGGGGCAGATGCTGACGATCGACGGCCTTCGCGGGAAGCGTCGACAGGCCGCTATCGATAATCGGGAAGACAGACACTGGGTGTACAAGCGCGAAGGACTACCGTGTCTTCGGTGCGGCACCTCGATTGCGCTCGAAATGATGCAGCAGCGCAAACTGTATTGGTGCCCCGGCTGCCAGTCGTAGTGCGTCAGCTCTCCCAGACGTAGAACGTCGACTGCCCGTCACCGGAGATCACGACATTGCCCTCTGGCACGTTCGCTGGAACGTAGACCGACATGTGGCCGGTAAAGCTGTCTCCCGGCGCGAACGAACGCACGTATCCGAGATTGTTGTCGTAGTCGCCGTAGAGCGGGCCGGAGTTCTGATCGAAAACAGGGCCGTTGTCGGGCTGATACGCGATCATCATGTCGTAGTAGGGGTGCGTCGTGGTCTCGCCGACGTTCTCGATCGTGAGCTCGATCGTGACGGCGCGCTTGTCGCTCGGGATGTCATTGCCGTAGGAGGCGACGTCTTGGTTGTCGTCGTCGATCACTCCGGTCACCGTGACCTCCCAGGTCGAGCCCTGCGACGTGTGCAGCACGACGGTGTCGCCGAGCTGGTAGGTGTCGGGGTCATCCGTCGGTACCGGGGGAGTCGATGGCCCGGGAGTCGAAGGAGGATCATCCAGGTTGCTGAAGGCCGGCGGCGCGCTCTCTTCTTCTCCAGGAATATCGGGATCCGTGGGGATGCTCGGGGGAGTTGCGAAGCAAGCGGCTAAAAGCCCCACGGAGCAGACGGTTACCAGGATCGCCCCGAAACGCGTTGAACCGCGCATCCTGCTTCGCGGGCTGCGCTGTTTGTTGTGGGAGCCTGGCTTCCTCATTTCAGTCACGCTCTTTACGGTATCGACGCAACCTGTGCGAATGCTCGCTCGCGGCCGCGAGTCGGCTGGTGGAAGAGCGGTCGGCCCGGCGATAGGTGCGCGGTGCGTCGCTCGTGGCGATTCTCGGAACGAGTGCAGTGGGCAATCTATGGAGCGGGTGACGGGCGTGAGCGTCCGGTGGACGGTCACGAAGGGTGGTGCTGGTGGCGCGGAGCGTCGCTCGTGGCGATTCTCGGGACGGATGCTCCGTCGAAGACTATGGAGCGGGTGACGAGAATCGAACTCGCACCGCCTGCTTGGAAGGCAGGAGCTCTACCATTGAGCTACACCCGCGTGTCCTTACCGGACCGCACCACTCTACACCGAAATCGGGTTCGGGAGAAACCGTGTGCGCGTTTGCTCTCAGATAGCGCTAGACTTGCGCGGGTGCCCGAAACGCACATTGGCCTCGGGGCGTAGCTCAGCTTGGTAGAGCGCCCGCTTTGGGAGCGGGAGGTCGCAGGTT
>DXDC01000205.1 GCA_019115685.1 Candidatus Agrococcus pullicola | reverse complement strand
TCGCGGTCGATCGCGTGCGTGATCGCTTCACGGACCAGTGGGTCGGCGAGCTCTTCGATCTGCTGGTTGAAGCCGAGGTACAGAATCGTGAAGGGGTCGCGCTGCATGATGTTGTAGCCGGCGCTCTCCAGCGCTTCCGTGTCTGCCGGGGCCACGAGGTCGTACCCGTCGATGTCGCCTGCTTCGAGCGCCTGGCGACGTGCCGTGGGGTCGTCGATGACCCTGAACACGACCTCCTGCACCTGGCCCTGCTCGCCCCAGTAGTCGGGGTTGGCCTGCAGCACGACTTCCGATCCTGGCGACCACGAGTCGAACGTGAACGGGCCCGTACCTGACGGGTGTGATTCCGCGTACTCGCTGTACTGCGGAGCGTCCTCGGTGCCGCCCACGTCATCCGCGCCGTACTCTTCCATGGCCGAAGGGCTCTGCATCGCGAACGCCGGGAGTGAGAGCGCGGGGATGAAGCCTGTGAACGGGCGGGTGAGGTTCACGGTTGCGACGAGCTCTTCGTCAGCCGAGCACGACTCGTAGAGCGCGTTGTCATCACCGCGGTTACCGTGGAAGAGGTTGCCGTAGTAGTACGACATGCTCTCTGCTGCCGGGAGACCCTCCCAGTTGTACCAGCGTTCGAAGTTGGCGCAGACCGCCTCCGAGTTGAACTCGGTGCCATCGTGGAAGGTGACGCCGTCCTGCAGCTGGAACGTGTAGGAGGTGCCGTCTTCGCTGGCCTCCCATTCGGTTGCCAGCAGCGGTGCCGGGTCAGCTCCGCCGGGCTCTACCCCGACGAGGCCTTCGAAAATATTGCGCGAGATGCGGAATGTCTCTCCGTCATTGGCGAATGCCGGGTCGAGACCGGATGGGTCGGACGAGGCAGCGAAGATGAACGTCGAGTTGACGTCTTCTGCGGGAGTGTCCCCATCGCCGTCACGCTGGCTCTCCACGCATCCTGTCAGGGCGATGACGAGTGCAGCTCCACCCGCCATCCCCGCCTTGAGGCGCCGCTTCTGAGGTTTGATGCTCACGGTACTGGGCCTTTCATTGAGAAAACAGTTCGCACGCACCAACCGCTCCACGGTGAGCGTGCATAGGGGCAATCGTAGCGCGTCCAGAAACGCTTCGCGCCGGTGGAACATCACGATCGGGTTTCGTTCCATGACGACACCGACGCCTCATGCATGGCCGTGCCGCAGATCGCCGGGCGTGTCGATTTCTCACGGCGACCGCCCAACGGCACCTAAACCCGAACCGCCTACTCGAAGCGGGCGACTCGGTCGGGCGTGAACCCGCTGGGAGGCCCGACAGCCCAGTCCATGGCCGCGGCTTCGACATCCAGCGCGATCGTGATGAGCGACTCCCATCGCTCGTACCGAGGAGCGCCCGGTTTCGGCCGCATGCACACCGGCGCATCATCACCGGCGCTGCCGCAGAAGGCCTCCGCCATCGCGTAGGGATCGCGGACCGCCAGCAGGGCGTCCCGTTGATCCACCGTGTGCCGGTAGCGGGGCTTCGTCGTAGAGCCTTCTTCCGCTCTCGCTTCGCCCTCTGCGAGCGCTGGGTCCAGGAAGTGGTTCGTATGCGCGAGGAGTCCGTCGTCCGGCCCGACAACTGCCACGCCCGCAGGTGACAGTTCGATACTGACCGCGTGCGCGTCGCCCAGATTGCTCTGCGGCTGCACGACGGTCAGCACGGTTGAGGCGGATACCGGGGTTGCGCGAGCGATCTCGATCGCTTCGTCGACGGTTTCGGCACGATCGAGAATCATGCGCATCAGTACGTGAACGGGAACTCCGGCATCACCTCGATCGCTCGCGTGATTCAGGATGTTGAAGTGCACGCCGAGGCCATGCGTGACACCGATTTTCCCGAGCATCCCGGTTTCCGTGAAGGTGCGCACCACGCGGTGGCCGAGTGGAATCTCGAGCATCGTCCCGGTCGGAGCGAGCTCGGCCTGCCAGTCCCAGGTCTGCATCGTGCTCGGCGCGCGCCCGGGCCCGAGGGCGACGACCGTTGAGCATTCGGTCTGCGGCGCGTCGGAGTAGGCGAGGATTTCCGTGCGTGCGTTGAGCAGCAGCAGATCGCGCATGCTGGCGCCAGAGCCTTCCACCAGCCCCTGCAGTTCCTGCCAGAGCTCGGGAGCGTACTCCGGAATCGTCTCCGCGCTCGCCGCGACCACCCGGTCCACGTCGGCGTCCCCAACCCCGAGGTCGCGAAACGCCCCCGCATAGAGTCGGGCGGAGTTGCGCAGTTCGTTGCTGACAGTTCGGCCGTATGCGGCACCCCGCTGCCGAGCAGGCCCTTCCGGCAGTCTGACCTCGATCACGCGCATCACTGCGCCGCCTCCGGAGGGAAGTGCCCGCGTCTCACGTGATCATCGGGAAGTGCGTCCATGAGCTGCGCAAGGTCCGCGTGCGGGCATCCGGGGATCGAGCTCTCCGTTCGGCCCGCGAATTCGTCTCGCACCCGAGCCCGAATGTCCTCCGGCTGCTCTTGGCTCAGCTTGAACACCGCTTGTTCCTCCGTAATCGTGATCGCGAAGGCCGTGACGCCTCCTATGATTTTGCGAAAAACGCCCTTCGAGGGCGTCATGTCCCACTGCTCGGAACGCGTTCCCTCGAGCTGGGTCACGGTCTGTTCAACCACCGCGAGCGCCTCCTCGTCGTCGAGCATCAAGCGTACGGTGCCCGTCAGATGCACCGCCGCGTAGTCCACCGTCGGCACCGAGCCTTCTTTGCGATAGAGCGTGGGAGAGACGTACCCGTGAGAAGAGGAGTGGATGAGCAGCACCTCTGGCGATTCCGCCATGAGGCGCCAGTGCCGGTTTCGTCTGCCCATATGCGACCACAGGGTGACGCCGACGAGCGAATCCCGTTCGCGCAGATCCACACCCGGGGGCACAACGACGGGAACGTGCGTCGCTATCGGCGCTCCCGGCTGCGAGGTGACCGCGAGCGCGAACGGCGTCGTGCGCACCAGATCGACGAGCGCTCTGCCGTCCGGTGCGTGATAGTTCGGATACGTGTGCACGTCAGCGAACGCCCTCGATGATTGCGTCCCACATCACCTCGGACGCGATCGCGCCGAACGACGCGATGCTCTGCCCCAGACCGTCGCGCGGGTTGTAGACGGGCAGGTCGACCTCGTCGGTGGTCAGCAGGAACAGCGTGTCGCCGTCCAACTGCGTGTGGAAGGGCTGGATGCCGCGGTGCATGGACGAGTGGATCTGCGTCGCGAGCTGGCGCAGGTCGGTGTCGGAGAGTTTCGCGTTCGTGACGACGACGGAGATCGTGGTGTTGCCCGTCTGCGGACCGTCCGCTGACGCCTGCTGGTCTTCGAACAGTCCGGTGCCGTCAATGACGGGATGTCGGCGCGTCCCGTCGGGCTGCACATTGCCGCGCAGCACGGTGCCGTCGCGGTCGATAACGGCCCCGACCGCGTTGACGACGGTGAGCGCAAACACTTTGAAGCCACCGAACTCACGGAATGCGACGCCCTGACCGGCCCATTCCGTCGAGCGCGGGCTCATCTTGCCGCAGCTGCCGCCGACTCCGGCTCCGACCCTGCCGACCGGAGCGAGCCGAGCATCCCGGCGCTCGTGCGCGGCACGGCCCAGCGCGTTGTCGGGCGTAATCGCATTGTCGCGCACTGCGAAGTCGTAGATGCACGCGCCGGTCACGAGCGAGAGATCGCCGAACCCGGTGCGGCGTCCGCGCTCTTCCAGCAGTGCATCCGTGACGCCGCTCGCGGCCGCGAGCCCGTGCACGCTGCCGCCTGCGATCGTGATCGCGTGGTTGAAGGGGTAGCGGCCGGTTATGCCGATCGCGCCGCCGCGTTCGTCGATCGCCGTGCGGGCACCGCCCTCGACCTCGACGACCGTGACGCCCGTCGGGCCCTCCGCATACTCGGCGACCCCGACGCTCACGCGCGGGAAGTCGAACTCGACGACTCGACCGTGATCGCCCGGTACCGGCGTAAGCGATGCATCGGCGTTGACGGCGAGCGACTCGAACGAGGATCGATCCGTGTGCCGCGGGGATGCATCCCAGTGGTGCTGCGGTGCGAAGTGGGTCTCGTTCATTGTTCCTCCAAGAGTGTGCGGGAATACGGATGCTGAGGGTCGGCCACGAATGCCTCCAGCGTCGCCGACTCCACGACCTCGCCGGAGCGCATCACGCAGATGCTGTCGGCGATGTAGCGGACGACGGCCATGTCGTGGGTTATGAAGAGCGCGCCGAAACCGTGCTCCTGCTGGAGTCTGCGCAGCAGTTGCAGGATCTGCGCCTGCACCGATACGTCCAGCGCGCTGACGGCTTCGTCGAACACGATGAATCGCGGGCGAGTGATGAGCGCTCGGGCGATTGCGACGCGCTGTCGCTGCCCGCCGGAGAGCTCGTGAGGTCGACGCGTTGCGAGAGCGTCATCGAGCGCGACCGATTCGAGCATCTCCTGCACGCGCTCGCGCACCCGCGTCCGGCCTCGGGTCTGCACCTGCAGCGGCTCGGCGATGGATGCGGCGACGGTCATTCTCGGGTTCAGCGCCCAGACGGGATGCTGCAGCACCGCCTGCATCCGGCCCGCTGCACGTCGGCGGCGCAACCGCTCGCCTTCGAAGAGCACCTCACCGGAGTTCGGAGACCGGAGCCCGAGCGCCACGGATGCCGCCGTGGACTTTCCGCTGCCCGATTCCCCCACGAGTCCGAGGGTCTCACCGGCCTCAACGCTGAACGACACGTCGCGCATGGCAACGACCGCGCGTGCCCCGACGCCGAAGCGCACGGTGACGCTGTCGAGCTCCAGCAGACTCATACCGTTCCCTCCTCGCCCTGCATGCGCAGCATCTCGGTGTAGGTGCGTACTTCGACACCGTGCTGCAGGCGAGAGGGCATCGAGTCCAGCAGCGACTTCGTGTACGGGTGCTCCGGCTCCTGCAAGACGATGCCCACGGGGCCGTCCTCGACGACTTTGCCGCGATACATGACGGCCACCCGTTCACACCACTTGGCGACGGCGTCCAGGTCGTGACTCAGCCAGATCACGGTTGCGCCCGTTTCGGCGGCGATGTCGAAGATCAGTCGCAGCACATCCCGTCGCACGTTCGCATCGAGCGCTGCGGTCGGCTCATCGGCGACGAGTACACGGGGCTTCCGCACCATCGCGATGGCGACCGCTACCCGCTGCGCCATTCCCCCGGAGAGTTGGTGCGGGAATCTGCGCAGCACGGCTGCAGGGTCGTTGATTCGGACATCTTCCAGCAGGTTCGCGAGCGCCGCCCTGGACGTGTCACCGCCGAGATCACCGACGACCATCGCTAGCTGCTTACCGATGCGCTTGGTCGGGTCGAGCGTCGCGATCGGATCCTGCGGGATGAACCCGAGGGTTTCCCTGCGCAGCGTGCGCAACCCGTCCCGGTCGAGTTCCCCCAACGCATATCCGTTCACGGTAACACTGCCCTCGGCGATGCGAGCCGGCGCCGGCAGCAGCGCCCCGAGCGATACTCCGAGGGTTGATTTCCCGCTGCCCGATTCACCGACGAGAGCGAGTCGCTCTCCCGCCTCGACGCGTAGCGAAACACCGTCGAGCGCGCGAACCGTGCGATCGCGCGTTGCGTACTCGACGACCAGATCGTCGACTTCTATCAGGCTCACGTGAGGTCCACCGCCTTCCGAGGCTCGAGTCGATCGCGCAAGCAGTCGCCGAGGAGATTTACGGCGAGGATCGCGATCACCATGGTGCCGCCGGACGCGATCAGGATCCAGGGCGCCGTCAGCATGTACACGTTCCCTTCACTGGCGAGCAGTCCGAGCGAGGATGCCGGCAGCTGCACACCGTAGCCGAGGAAGGACAGCCCGCCCTCGACCAGGATCGCGACGCTCAGCGCATAGGTCGCCTGCACGATCACGGTTCCCGCAACGTTCACGAGCACATGCCGCACCATGATGAGCGGCGCCGCGACACCGGATATGCGTGCGTTGGTGACGAAGTCGCGCTGCACCACCTGTGCGGCTGCTGCTCCGACCATCCTTGTCATGAGCGGCACGGTCACCAGCACGATGCTCGCGAGTGCCGCTGTTCCTCCTGGCCCGAGCGACGCGGCGATGAGCAACGCGAGCAGGATCGCGGGGAAAGCGTAGAGGATGTCGCCGATCCGCATGACGATCTCACGTGCCCATCCGCCCGCGTACGCGGCGATGATGCCGAGTGCAGTGGCGATGATCGCCGTGCAGACGACGGCTGCGAGCGAGAGCAGGAAGGTCGTGCCGATGCCCTCGAGGAGGCGGGCCAGCAGCGAGCGCCCCAGACCGTCGGTGCCGAGCGGGTGCGCGAGGCTGGGAGCCTCGAAGCGGCCTCCGACGCTGCTCGCGCCGTCGTTGAGGCCGGGGATCAGTCGACCCGCGACGCTCGCGAGGATGAGCAGCGTCAGCAGTCCGAGCGCTGTGAAGAACACCGGGTCGCTCGTGCGCAGCTTGCGGAGCCCGCCGGCGGCAGTCGCCCGGCTCGCGGCCGTGCCGGTCATGATGCCTTTCCGATCGTCGATACCCGGGGGTCGATGAGGCTGGAGGTCAGTTCGACCAGCAGGCTCATCAGCACGAAGACGACGGCCGCCAGCATCACGCCGGCCTGGATGACTGCGTAGTCTCGCCGGTCCATGGCAAGAATGAAGTACGAGCCGATACCGGGCACGTTGAAGAGTCCCTCGATAATGACGGCTCCTCCGAGCAGGTACGCCAGCAGCGTCGCCGTCAGCGTGAGGATGGGGATCGAGCTGTTGCGCAGCACGTGCCGCCGCACGATCGTCGCGGGCCGTTCACCGCGGGCGACGGCTGCCTGGATGTACGGCTCGACGAGCACACCGAGGACCGCGTCGCGCGTGGTCCTGGCTGTGGCTGCGGCGCAGAAGACCGCGAGCACGGCCGCGGGCAGGAGAGAAGAGGCGACGCCGCGCCAGAACGTGTCGGTGACCGACGTGAAATTGCCGATCGTGATGCCCAGAGGGAGCGTCGAAAAAACCAGCACGACGAGTGCACCGAGGACGAAGTCGGGGACGCTGATGCCCAAGCCACTCGCAATGCGGGATGCGACCGCACCGCCCCTCCGGCTTGCTCGCAGCGCCTGCACCGTACCGACGGGGATGCCGACCAGCAGCGCCATCAACAGCGCCAGCAGCGCGATCGTCGCCGTCACCGGCAACCGCAGCGCCAGTTCCTCCAGCACCGGCTGCCGGGAGACGATCGAGTCGCCGAAGTCGCCCTGCAGCACGTTGCCCATCCAAATCGAGAACTGCGTGAGCAGCCCCTCGTTCAGACCGAGCTCCTCCGTCAGCGTCTCGCGCTGCTCAGGGGTCGCAAGCGGTCCGAGCAGCACGTCCGCGGTCTGGCCCGGCACGATCCTGGCCGCCATGAACACCAGGATTGCGATGCCGAGCAGGGTGACGAGCCCTGTCAGAACCCGCCTCCCCGCCCACAGCAGTGCCTGCATCAGGACTCGAGCGTCCTGAAGTCGACGATGCCGCGCAGGAAGTCGCCGTAGCCCTCATCCGTCAGCAGCGTGATGCCGAGGCTGTCGGATCGGTAACCGACCACCTGTGGCCGGGTTGCGAGCGGCACCATCTCCGAGTAGTCGTCGACGAGTTCGCAGACCGTCTGCAGCGCTTCTGCGCGTTCGTCGCCGGACTCGAGACCCTTTGCCTCCTCGATCGCGGCTGTGAGGTCGTCGTGCGACTCCATGAACCCGGCGTTGAAAATGGCCGTATCGGGGTCCCACCACGACGTCACCATCGACGGATCCGCGTAACCGGCGAACCACCCGAGCGCGAGGTCGAACTGCCCGGGCTGCGCCGTGTAGACGCGGTCGGCATAGCTGCCGTAGTCAAGGCTTTCGAGCTCCACGGTGGCACCCGCGGCCTCGAGCTGCTGCTGCACGACCTGACCGATCGCCACGAGCGACGGGTCGCTGTTGTAGACCAGCAGCGATAACGAGAGTCCTTCGAGCGCACCCGCTTCGACCTCGGTGTTCGCCGACTGCAGCGTTTCTGCCGAGCAGGCATCGGGCAGATTCGCGGGAGTCACGCCGGTCGGGACAGCGGCACCGGCAAGCGCGACATCGACCAGCTGTTCGCGGTCGATCGCAGCGTTCACGAGCTGACGGGTCTCCTGCTCTGCCATGTCAGAATCGCCGAGAGCATTGAACATGAGGTAGAAGAAGTCGCTCTGCGTTTGACTGGCCGCGGTCACGCCCTGCGCCGATTCCAGCAACGACAACGCGTCCGGGTTCGAGAAGTTCGCGAACTGCGACGATCCGTCGCGCAGCCCTGCAAGTCGAGTCTGGTCGTCACCGGAGATTTCGATGCGGAGCTCCTCCACGCCCAACGAGTCGGCGTTCCACCACTCGGGGTTCGCCTCGAACACCCAATACTCGTCCTGTCGGTGATCGGAGACTGCGAAAGCACCGGAGCCCAGCATCTCCTCTGCCGGGTCGAAGTCGCCAGCGTCGAGCTCTTCCATGGGCAGGATGGCCGCCGGGGTGTTCGCGAGTGCTGCCAGCAGCGGCGTGTACGGGCGTTCGAGTGAGATCGTCACCTGCTGCGCGTCGCCGTCGGATGTGTCCTCGATCGACTCGATCGGCCCCAGCTGCCCCGCCCACAGCGCACCCATGTCCAGGAGCCGTTCGAAGGAACCGACGACATCGTCGGCACTCACCGCCCTGCCGTTGGAGAACGTTGCGTCCGGCTGGAGGTCGAAGACGTAGGTGGTCTCGTCGGGCTGCTCCCACGAGGTCGCGAGTTCCGGCTCGATCTCGAAGTTCGGGCCAATGGAGACGAGAGACTCGTATACGAGCCCCATGATCGTCCAGGAACGCGCGATTTCCGCGGTTGCCGGGTCGAGCCCGCCCGTTTCCGCCGTGTCGTAGTCGAGCTGCATGCTCAGCGTTCCGCCCGCGCTCTCGACCGCGGGGTCGTCGTACGCCGCGTATCCGTCCGGCAGATCAAGCCCGGCTTCGTCGCTGTCGTCATTCGGTCCAGAACAGGCGGTGAGTACGAGCGCCGCGACAACCGCGACTCCCGTGAGGGCCTTTGTCTTGCTGCGCACTGAGTGCCTCCCGTATCTTCTTTGATCTCGCCGAAGGTGCTTTTCGGATCGTTCCGGCATACAGGCAAATGTAGGCAACCTACCCACAAAGGTCAAGTAATTACCGCATTTTTCCAGGCCGGTTACCTAATCGTGACAGACTGGCGCTCTGGTCAATCGGATCGATCCGGCACACTCGCCATCAACTGTGATAGACACAAAGCATGAAGAAGGCCATCACGATCGTCGACGTGGCTCGACTCGCAGGAGTCTCACGGACGACAGCTTCGGACGCACTCAATAACAACGGTCGAGTATCCGAGCCCACCAGGCTGATGGTCGAACGCGCCGCATCCGCGCTCGGATACCGCCCGAACGCTGCCGCGCAATCGCTCAGGACTGCCACGAAGGGAGCGATCGGCATCCACCTCCCCGAGGTCATGACGCGGATCGATTACTACCTGCAGATCGTGTACGGCGCGCTCGAGGAAGCCGCGAGGCAGCAGACCAACGTGACGCTCATCACCTCGCAGCGGCTGTTCGGCGGGCATCGCCCGCCCGTTGACGGGGTTATCCTGCTCGACCCGCTTGCGCACGACACCGCGGCAACGCAGCTGATGGACCTCGATGTTCCCGTCGTGACGCTCGAGCCCGCGGATGGCGCCGATCAGGCGGGTATCGTTTCAGCCGATCACGAAGCCGGTGTGCGCGAACTGCTGGATCACTTCGTCGCGCAGGGAGCATCCACACCGGCGTTGCTCGCTTCTCCCCGCAGCACCAACTGGGGCACGCGCGTGCAAACTGCGTATCGGCAGTGGTGCCGCGAGAACGGTAAGCGGCCCTTGGTCGCGGAGCGAACATTCGGCTCCGACTCCGCCACGCTCGCTGAGGCGGCGAGGGAGCTGCTGTCGCTCGACGAAGGCATAGACGCTGTGCTCTGCGGACCGGACGGTTCCGCGCTCGTGGTCATGGACGTCCTGCAGGATTCCGGCAAGCAGCCGGGCGACGACGTGCAGATCGCCGCGCTGGTGGACAACCCTGCGCTCGCCTACGTCGACCCGCCCGTGACCGCGATCGATCTTGCCCCGCGCCCCGCCGGCGCCCGCTGCGTGGAACTCCTGCTTGGCATCCTGCGCGGGGAGCGAGCCCCCGACGAGGTCGTGCCGCTCGAGATCGAAGTGCAGTACAGGGCGTCGACCCGCGACTGAGTCGGCTTCCGAGGAGAGAGACCCCCTCGCCCCTGCCTCAAAACTCCGGGGCACGAACGCGTGAGACGAGAAACGCCTGCCGGGAATGCTCTTCAGCAGGCATCTCTCACATTGCCATCACGCCCTCGACAGCGAGAGCAGCCTGACTACCGAGATGTTGTACGAGTCCGGCGCAGCGCGAAGCGCCACAGCAGGGCCGCGGCGACCAGCCAGAGCACCCAACCGATGCCCTCGACGAACCAGTTCACTCCGCTGCCGGCTGCAATGGACTGCGTCAGGAACACGCGGACGCTGTTGAGCGCCCCGTGCACGATGATCGCCGGCCACACGGACCCAGACCAGAGGCGCAGTGCCACCATGAACGGCGCCCAGGAACCGATAGCCAGCAGGTAAGCGAGCCCGACCTCGAAACCTCCATCGCCGACGATGAGCGGGATTGCGGGCAGGTGCCACACCATCCAGGCAACGGTCGAGACTGCCGCGATCGCCCAGAACCCGTAGCCGCGCAAGCGGGAGATCAGCCATCCTCGCCAGCCGAGTTCCTCCCCGACGGCGAATATCCCCTGCAGCACCCAGAACACGGGCACGGCAACGGCCGCCAGCAGAATGGCATCCACAGCGGTGAATTCGAACCCGGTCAAGAGCCCGGTGCTCAGCTGCGCGAATCCAACGGCGATGACGACCGCGACGCCGACCGCGATCGCCCGCCACGAACGACCCCAGCCAAGCGCGAACTGGCGGGCGAACCCTCGCGGCCGGATCACCGTGAACATGACCAGCGCCGCCAAGAAGGGCGTCAATTGCGCTGCCGGTACCAGAACGCCGATCATCTCCTCGGGCAGCGCACCGAAGATCGCAGGAGCCGCGGCGCCGAAACAGAGCATCGTCGCGAGCACGACGAAGATCGTGGATTCGAGCAGACGGCGGTGCGGTCGTTCAGGTGCAGAAGCCGGGCGTCCCGTACCGGCACCTTCTTCGAATGCCGCAGCGGATGCGCGCTCGCTCGCAGCTGCGTTTCCGGGAACTCGGGGCTGGTGGAATCCGTGAGGAGCACCGCTCGTCCGTTCATCCGGGGCGCTGCGGTCGGTCGCGGCAGGGCTTCCGGATGTAACGTGCATCGGTGCTCCAAGTGTGCGCTCGTAGTTCATGCACCCAGTTTGTACAATGTACAATCTCTTTGGGTGAACGTAAGCTGGGAATCGTGAAGTACTTCGAGCAGCTCAGGCAGAAAGCGAACAGCCGCCCCCGCAGGCACTCGCCAACCCTGCGTACCCGGGGTAAGGCATGACGCGCCGCGGACCGAGGGGCGACATCGATCGAAAGCGCATCCTGCACGCAGCCGACAAGCTGCTGCACGAGCGAAACTCGATCGAAGGCATCGCACTCCGCTCCGTGGCGAAAGAAGTGGGAGTCGCGACCAATGCGCTGTACACGTACTTTCCTTCACTGCGCGCGATCTGGCACGATCTGGGAGACGAGCGGCTCGGGACGCTTCGTCCGCATGAGCTGCTGGACATACCCTGCCGGCACTGTGCGCTCCAAGAGCTCGCGCAGCGAGCGAGCGTGATGGCGCGCATCCCGGGCACGCTGTCGCTGCTA
>DXDC01000024.1 GCA_019115685.1 Candidatus Agrococcus pullicola | reverse complement strand
AATGGGGTCGGTATGGCGGTAGCGTTGCGGCGCGAGAAAGCGCTGTTCCACACGCCCCACGACCCCACGGTGTGGACGCTCGCGGGTGACGGCTGCATGCAGGAGGGAGTTGCGAGCGAAGCAGCATCTCTGGCGGCAACGCTGGGCATGGACAATCTCGTGCTGATCTGGGATGACAACAGGGTCACCATCGATTCACTCACGGACGAGGCGTTTACGGAAGACGTTCGTGCGAGATTCGCCGCGTACGGTTGGCGCACCCTGGAGATCGAAGACGCAACCGACCTCGACTCGATCGAGCAGACGCTGCGTGCGGCGCAACGGCGAACGGGAGCGCCGACGCTCGTGTCGATCAAGAGCACGATCGGGTATCCCGCATCCCCCATGTTCGCAGGTACGCCGAAGGCGCACGCCGGTGCTCCAGGAGCGGGCGAGCTCGCCGGGGTCCTGACGGCACTCGGTTTTCCCGCCGATGCCGGGCTCGACACGCTCGTCGACGAATCGACGCTTGCGTTCGGGCGGAAGGCGATTGCGAGGGGAGAGGAGCTCGTTCGCGACTGGGACGCAGCGATGGACTCGTGGCGCCGTGACCATCCGGTTGCAGCGGCCGAGTGGGAAGCGCGTCGCAGCGGCAAACCGCTCATCGAGGCGGCCGTTCTCGACGGCGTCGCGGGCGCGAACGGCGACGAAGCGACTCGCGTAGCGAACGGCCGGGTCATCAAAGCGCTCGCAGAAACAGGGAGGTTCTTCGGCGGCTCGGCGGATGTCGCTTCGAGCACTTCGGTAGCGATTCCTGGACAGCGATTCTCGAATGACAATCCCACCGGCGAGTTTCTCCGTTTCGGCATCCGTGAGCATGCGATGCAGGCGATGCTCAACGGTATGGCACTGGTGGGGCTGGATCGATCCTATGGATCCGCGTACGCGGTCTTCACCGACTACCTGCGACCATCGCTGCGTTTGGCCGCGCTCATGCAGCTGCCCACGATCACGATTGCTACGCACGATTCGGTTGCTGTTGGGGAAGACGGTCCTACGCACCAACCCGTCGAGCAGCTGGCATCTGTGCGCGCGATGCCGGGCCTCGACGTCGTACGGCCGGCGGACTCGGCTGAAGTGATTGCGTGCTGGCGGCGCATCCTCTCGTCGACCGTGCCTACCGCGCTGTTCCTGTCCCGTCAGCCCGTTCGCCAGCTGACCGGCGACACGATCGATTTGGGCGCTAAGGTTGCACGGGGCGCATACGTCCTCTCCGACGACGAAGACGAACGGCTGACGCTGCTTGCGGCGGGCTCGGAGCTACAGCTCGCCGACAGCGCAGCGGCTCAGTTGAGGGCTTCCGGTGTGCCGGTGCGCATAGTGAGCGCGCCGTGCCTTCGTTGGTTCGATGAGCAGCCGGGCGCGTACCGCGAGTCGGTAATGGGAACGGCGCCGGTGCTCGCGGTCGAAGCGGGTGCGACCCAGTCGTGGTGGAAGTACGCCGATGACGTTCTCGGCATCGACAGCTTCGGCCTGCCGGGCGACGGTGCAACAGTCATGGCGGCTCTCGGCATGACACCGGAGGCTGTTGTCGAGCGCGCTGAACGCCTGCTCGAGCGAAACTGATCGCTAACCGGCTACGGGAGCGATGCGATCGCCGAACGCGTGCTTCGGAACGAAAAGCAGCAGCACGGCGGCGGCGACAGCCGTAACCGAGCACACGGCCCAGACCGTCATGTAGCCGGAGTAGGAACCCGCGGTTCCTTCCGGCACCGTCCCGGCGCTCGCGGCGAAGCTCGAGAGGGCGAGGCCGAAAATACATGAAGCGACCGCGCCGCCGACCGTTTTGACGGAGTTCGTCATGCCGGTGGCGACTCCCGTCTGCGTGGAAGGCGCAGCAGCCGCTGCGGCTGCCGGCAGCGAAGCGACGAGAGCCCCGGAACCGAGGCCCGCTACCGTCATGTTCGAGATCACCTGACCGTAGTGGTCATGCATTGGCAGGAACATTCCGTAACCGAGTGCCACGAGCAAGCAGGCGATCACGAGTGCCCACCTGGGGCTTGTGAGTCGCGCGGCGACGGGGACGAGCAAGGCGCCCACCGTCATCGCTATCAGGTAGAGCCCGATGATGAGGGACGTGGCGAATCCGGATGTTCCGAGCCCGAACCCGTACACCTCCGGGTCGGTGCGCGCGAACGTCGAAAGGGGAGCTTGCGCGCCCAGGACCGACATCCCGAACAGACCCGCGGTCGCGAAGACTGGCCACAGTGAAGCATCGACGAACATCCGCACGTCTATGACCGGATCGGGATGCCGCATCTCAAACCGGGCGAACCCGTACAGTCCAGCAGCGCCGAGCAACAGCATGCCTACGGCGCTCCAGAAGCCTCCTGACGCGAAATCGATGCCGCTTCCTCGCAAAACGAACAGGGAACCCATGAGCAGTGCGAGTGAAGCCGTCACGATGATCAGCCCCACGGTGTCAAACCCCGCGGGCCCAGGTCGCGTGTCGGTTTCTCTCACACCTACGGCGATGACGATCCAGCAGACTCCGACGACAACCGCCGGGAGCGCGAGCACGAACTCGAGCGGCAGAGCGTCGACGAGCGCACCTCCCGTCAGGGCTCCGGTGATCGCGCCCAGCTCAAGCGCAGCGACGAGAACGCCGGCGGCGCGCCTCGTCAGTGCCGCGGGCGCGTCTGCAGACACTTCTCGACTGCGAATGTAGATCAGCGCGATCTCCAGCGGTAGCCACACGACGTAGAAACCCTGCAGGGCCCAGGCGATCAGGAACAGCCAGAAGACAGGGGAGACCGCAATGAGCAGGGACGCAAGGAATGTCACTGCGGTGGAGAGCAGCAGCATGCGTCGATGCCCAACCGTGTCCCCGAGTTTCGAAAGCGCGGGCACGACGAGGGCGGACAGCATCAACTGCGCGCCCTCCAACCAGTTCACGTCCGCGTCGTTCACGTTCAGGTGTCGGGCGATGTCGGTCATGAACGGTGTGTAGTAGCCCTGGATGATGCCGCTGGTGAACTCCACGAACGCGAGATAGGCCACGACGGAGCCGAGGCCCCCGAACAGGAGTGCTCGTGTCTTCGCCACGTCAGCGTTCCTGTTCGCCAGTGCAGTTCGAGATCAGTGCCCTGAAGAATCGTTCACCGCGAACGAGCGAGTCGACGGCGACAGCCTCCTCCTCGCCGTGGATCGACTGTCGCTGTTCAAGGCTCATGAGCAGAGGCGCAAAGCGGTAGACGTGCGAACACCAGGTATGGAAGTGTCGTGCATCACTCGCAGCCATCATGAGGTAGGGAACAGGTTCGGCTGTGGGCCAGGACTCTTCGAGGGCCGTGCCGATGGCGTCGAACCGGTCATCCAGTGGCGACTCCGGCGAGGGATCGTGACCCTCGACGAGCGAGATCTTCACCGCATCGTCTCGGATCCGCCTGCGAAGCGCCTCCAGCGTCTCCCGCACGGAGGAGCCAGGCAGAATCCGGCAATTCAGTGTCGCAGTGGCCCGGTCGGCGAGTACATTGTCCGCGGTCCCCGCACTCATCTTCGTCGGTGCGACCGTTGTGCGTACGAGTGCAGCGCTCTCTCCGCCGGCCCTTGCAAGCGCCGCTGCAACGACCGGTCCGGTTTTGCCGGCTATGGCGAGCAGCCGAGATGCGGCCGTCGTGGATACGGGTCGTAGTGCGGTGAGCATTGCCCGCACCGTTCTTGTCAGACGTGCGGGCAGTGGATTTCGATCGATGTTCTGCAGCGCTCGAATGAGTCGGGGGATCGGTTCGTCGTGTTTGGGAGCAGAGGCGTGTCCTCCCGTTCCCTCGACTTCGAGCCGTACTGTCGCCACGCCCTTCTCCGCGAGGCCGATCATGGCGCAGCGGCCCTGCACGAAGTCCAGCACGTCATCTGTGACCGCCCCTCCCTCGTCCAAGACCATGTACGGCTGGCGTCCTCGCAGCTCTTCGCGGATCAATGTCGACATCGTGTGCGCGTTGGACCCCATGACCTCCTCATCCCCGCCGAGCGCGATGAGGGTGTCTGCTGCGGGTGTGAACCCCGCGGCCAGGAGATTCTCCACCGCCTCCAACACGACGACAAGCGGACCCTTGTCGTCCAGCGCACCTCGTCCCACGACCCAGTAGCCGCCCCTACGCCGCTCGATTCGACCTTCGAACGGGTTGCCGGAAGGCCATGGGGATGCCGGCACGACATCCCAGTGCGCCATCAATACGAGAGGAGGCGCGCCGCTCGTACCTCGCCAGGTGAACAACAAGCCTGTCCCGTCGACGATGCGAAGATCGAGTCGTTCGTGCACGAGCGGATACAGCTCGCGCAGAATCTCGGGAAACGACGTAAAGGCTTCCGTGCGCGATTCGGACTCCGCGGAGACCGTGGGGATGCTGATCAGAGCGGCGAGGCGCTCAGCCACACCCGAGCGAACCTCGACGTTGTTATCCATGGCATGAGTGTATCCGTCTCACGAGCAGTCGAATGTCGAATATCGGCCCTGTATGCGAGGATGGAGGGCAGCTTTTGCCCGTGAAGGGCCCCTCGGACACCCAAGAAGAAGGACACGTGAGCCCACGCGCATCCACGCCGTTAGAACCGGCCCAAACCGATATTTCGGCGATCCG
>DXDC01000204.1 GCA_019115685.1 Candidatus Agrococcus pullicola | reverse complement strand
GATCCCCCTCTTCGCGGGCTTCCTCGATGCGTTTCGCGATGTCGGCGCGCGCGGTAGTGGTGAGCTCTTCAAGCTCCGCGGTAAGGCGGTCGTACGCTTCCTGGCTCAGCCACGTTTCGGTGGTATCAGTCATCGTTGCTCCTGGACTACAAATAAACCGACCCGATCGGGCCGGTCATTCAGGGTAGTCTACGGGATCCAGCAGCGATAGACCATCCCGTTGGCCGCAGGCTCACTCGTTGTGACGACGACCGACTCGACCTGCGTCCGCTGCTCATCCGTCGCTACCGGTACGATCGTCCAGCCGATCGGCGAATTCATCTCGTTCACGACCAGAACGGCGCAGTCGACGCTGACCTCTCCGTGCGTCGACACCTCGAACGTGACCTGCATCTCGTGGTCGTTGAGCGTCTCGCGCGCCACAGTCCGGGACTCGACCATGCCGGAGGTGTCGCCGACACCGGCCCACGCAACCCAGAGCCCCATCACCAGCGTGATGGCTGCACCGGCGATGACTGCGATGAGGATTCCACGCCGCCGACGCTGTTTCGTGCGTCCATAGCGAACATCAAGGGTGGTCATGGGCTCTTTCATGGGAGGATGGATGCTCGTACGAGTACAGCCTATCTCTCGGGGAGGTCCGCATGCGCATGCTCGCGGTTCACGCGCATCCCGATGACGAGGCGAGCAAGGGCGCGGGAACACTCGCGCGCTACGCCGCTGAAGGACATCGGGTCACGGTTGTTACATGCACCGGGGGTGAGGCCGGCGACGTGTTGAACGAAAGAATCGCAGAGTTCCCGGCTGTGCATCGCGACCTGACCGGCTACCGGCGGTCGGAGATGGCGGAATCGCAGCGTGCCCTCGGCATTGACCACATCTGGCTCGGCTACCGCGACTCCGGCCTGCCACCCGAGGACGAGCCGCTCGTACCGATGTCGTTCGCGACGATTCCTATCGAGGTCTCGATGCTGCCGCTCGTGCGCATCATCCGTCGTCTGCGGCCCCACGTGCTCGTCACATACGACGAGAACGGCGGCTATCCGCACCCCGACCACATCCGCACCCACGAGATCTCGATGCGAGCCGCGGAGGTTGCCGGTTCACAAGAGCACCCCGAGCTCGGTGCACCCTGGCGGATTCAGAAAATCTACTACGATCGCGCCATGAACGCTTCGCGTCTGAGCGCACTGCTCGACGACTACGAACAGCACGACCCCGAGTCGAACCGTCTCGCGCTCATGCGCGAGTGGGAGCGCTCGCGGTCCGGGCGCGACGTCAACATCACGACGAGTGTTGATGTGAGCGACCATTTGCAGGCGAGAGACGATGCACTGCGTGCCCACGCCTGTCAGATCCCCGACGATGCGTGGTTCTTCTTCTGGCCCCACGATGTCCTGCGGCGAGCTTGGCCGACCGACGACTACGAATTGGTTTCCTCACTCGTGGAGACCGGTGAAAAGGAGACGTCGTTGTTTGCGGGAATCGAGGACGACGAATGACTGTGTCCACACTCTTCGAAGCCGCGTGGAGGTTGCAAGCGCTCACGGCGCAGGACCCTTCGCTACCGCCGGAGACCCCCGACCCGAATACCGTAACCCCCGGCGTCATCGGTTTTGCGGTGATGGCGCTGGTCGGCATCGCGGCAGTGCTGCTCGCGTTCGACATGAATCGCAGAGTGCGCCGCATCAACTATCGCGAACAGGCGAGAGAAAAGATCGCGGCAGAGGCCGCCGAGCGGGGTGAGCCCTCAGAGCACGACAAGTGAGGTCGCTCGCCACCGGCCTCCGCGAGGCTCAAGGCGCATAGCTACGGCTCTGCCCCGTGCCGGCGTCGTGATGACGGTCACTGCCTCTACCGCCTCCCCTATGCGAATGCAGCGGAGCGATTGGATGCTCATCTCGATGCCCACCGGGGGCTTCTTGCGCATCGACGCGCGCATCCGCCGAACACTCAGCACACGATGGAGCAGGTGCAGGTAGGTGTCTTCATCAAGCCAGCGAGCGACCTGCTCGGGCTGTCGGACGCCGAGCAGAATCTCAGTGACGCACAGGGAGAGCCGCTCGACGAGAGGCTCGGGATCGGGTAGTTCTGACTCCTTTGTGGCGGTCGTTCGCCGGCTGCTGCGGTTGGGTGCTGTGGACATCGTTGTCTCCTGAAACTTCCGTGCGAAAGATTCAACCCGGTGCACGAGTACCGGAACAAGGGGGAGTTCTCCCCTGTGGATAACTAGGCAAAGCCTTGACAGCCGGAGTACCTTTTGGATATGCGCTTCGATGACCTCTTCGATGATCTCGAGAGTCAGCTTGAGTCGGAGTTGGGCGCCGTTCGCCGTGAAGTCGCCGACGAAGAGGAGAGATTTCGCGTCGGCAAGCTCGAACTGCGGCACAGAATTCGCAGGGCGCCCGGGTCAATCGAAGCGGGGCTGCGCGACGGATACCGGATACGGTTGCAGCCGCTCGCAGTGGGCCGCGACTGGCTCAGCGGCGAGGTACTGGAAGGAGCGCCTTCCGGTACTGGCGCCGTCGTGCCGTTCTCGTCGATCGCAGGTCTGCGGCTTGACGAGCAGTCGGCGTACGAGGCGGCGCTACCGGCCGACGACGAACGGTTCAGGCTCGCCGAGCGGCTGAGCTTCGGTTATGTCCTGCGGGATTTCGCCAGAAGACGAACGTGGGTGCGAGTCGAAGCTCCGCAGCCAGTCGGCGGCACGATCGACCGTGTCGGCAGAGATCACTTCGACGTCGCAGCGCACGACTGCGGAACCATTCGTGCGCGCGGCAACGTGACGCACATCCAGATCGTTCCGTTCGCCGCCGTCGGCTGGATCCGCCTTCAGCCCTGAACCGACCCTAGTGCCGCTGCCCGAATAGATCGGCGATGCTGGCAGTCTGCGATTGCTGCCAGAGCGAGGCTCTCCGTTGGGCTTCCTGGCGGTGTTCCAAGAGCTGCTCGAGCGCCCCGGCGGGTACACGCGCTTTGCCGGCGATCCGCACCGCCGGGAGCTCGCCCGTGTCGATGAGTTCGAAGACCTCGCCGACTTCGAGCTGGAGCAGTTCGGCCACGTCGGATGGTGAGAAGTGGCGCTCTACTGATGTCATGACACCCATTGTGGGGCAACAGCGGAGTTCACGGGAGCGCGACACCGCGCCCTGTGGAAAACTCTCGCTGCAGTCGGTGCCGATTGTGCCAGCGTTGGAACACGACGTCGCTACGGGCGCGAAGAATGCGAGGGTGCTATGAAGACCAAACGATGGCTCGACCCGAGACTGCTCATCGGGATGCTGCTGGTCGTGGCGTCAGTCTCCGCGGTCGTCTTCGTCATCGCCGCCTCGAACCGGACGCACGAAGTGTGGTCACTGTCGAATTCCGTTGTACCGGGGGATGTCTTGACGGCGGACGACGTCGCGCTTGCGAGAGTGCAACTCGATTCCTCACAGGACCTGTATCACGTCCGGGAGGTGTCGCCCATCGGCGGAGTCGTGACAAGACCCATGGAGGCAGGAGAACTGATTCCCGTCAGCGCTGTAACGGATGCGGCACTCGCGCAACGCAGCAGAGTGGTCGTAACCGTGGACGGACCGCTGCCCGACGGAGCCGTCCGGGGTGCGGTCGTGGATATCTGGGCGGCCGAGCAGCTGGACGGCAGTACCTACGCGACGCCTAGCGTGCTCGTCGACGATGCGGTCATAGCGGCAGTGCACACGAACGACGGCTTGATCTCGACCTCGCAGTCGGTGCAGGTGGAAGTCCTGGTGCCCAGCGCTGACACCGCCGGCCTACTGCACGCGATGTCCAGCGGCGATGCGCTGCATCTTGTTCCGGACACTCCGCAGGATCAACGATGATCGTCTTCGCGCTGGCTCTCGACCTCGAGTTGGAAGAGCGGGTCGCGGCAGAAGCGGTGTCGCACGGACACGACGTCGCGATTCGGGCGGGCAGCCCGGCAGAGCTGATCGGCAGGCTCGGCACGTCAAGAGTCGACCTGGTACTCGTCGGTGCGTCGGAACGATTGCTGACCTCGGAGCTGCTGTCGGCAGCGGACGCTGCGGGAATCCGGATCCTGGCGCTCGCGAAGAACCCGCACGAGCGTGAGCGTGCACGCGGGATGGGTGTGCAGGTCACGGAGCACGATGCCGGCTTCGAACAGATATCTCGGCTCTGCGAGGGGCCGTTGCCGGAAGAGGCGGAGCCGGAGCGAGGATCGGTGGTCACGGTGTGGGGAACGCACGGGGCTCCGGGTCGTACGACCGCCGCCATCGGGATCGCGAGCGAACTCGCCGCGGGAGGGGCGTCCTGTGCGCTCGTCGACGCCGACACGTACGCTGCATCCGTGGCTCCCGCGCTTGCTTTGCTCGACGAATCACCGGGTTTCGCGGCGGCCGCCCGGCTCGCCAAGCAGGGAAGCCTTACCGTTGCCGAACTCGATCGCGTCGCCGCGACTCACGAAACCGACGGGCACGTCCTGAGTGTTCTGACGGGCATCTCCCGGTCGGATCGATGGCCCGAGCTGGCTGGGGACCGCGTCGCCAACGTGCTCGCCGAGTGCCGCAGTTGGAAGCGGTTCACCGTAGTCGATGTCGCTGCCAGTGTCGAAAGCGACGACCTCGTCTCCAGTGACATGCACGCGCCCCGGCGTAATGCCGCGACGATTGCCGCACTGCAGGCTGCGGACACCGTCGTCGCCGTCGCAGGCGCCGATCCCGTGGGCATGACCAGATTTCTTCGCGCCTATCCCGAACTCGCTGACATCGTCGATCCGCGCCGCATCCGCGTCGTCGTGAACGGCGTGCGTATCGGTACGTCCGGACTCGCGCCGCAGATGGGGGTAACGGAGACGCTCGAGCGGTTTGCCTCCGTGACCCCGTCCGGTCTCTGGCCGTTGGATCGCTCCGCCACTGATGCCGCGCTCCTGGCGGGGCAGACGCTGCGAGAGGCGGCGCCGCGATCGTTGCTGCGGCGGCGAGTCACGGAAACGGCACAGGAATTGCTGCCCGAGGAGGAACGCATGACCAGGAGGGCAAGGAGGGAGAGCCGCGCCCCCACCAGACGCAGACTGCCACTGCCGGCATGGATACACTGATCTGGTGTCCACACTCCGCGCGATCCTCCGACGGGATACCGACGCGTCCGAACTCGATAGTCAGTGGCTGCACTCCATTGTCGGCGAATGGCAACTGCTGGCGGACATGTCTTTCTCCGACCTCGTCATGTGGGTGAGGAACACCGACCACGAGTGGATAGCCGCAGCGCATGTCCGCCCTTCGAGTTCGGGAACCCTGTTCTACCGGGACATTGTCGGTCAGGAGATCCGCACTTCGTGGCGTCGGGCGGTGGATGAAGCTCGGGAGACGGGCAGGATCGTTGACGTCGTCGACACGAGCGGGTCTCCCATGCGCGAGACTCGGATCCGCGCGGTGCCCGTGATCAGGAGGCTCTCGCAGGAGAGTCTGGACGTGACCGACCGACCGATAGCGGTGATCACGCGGCACTCGAACCTCGGTCAGGCAAGAACTCCCAGTAGGCAGGAGCTGTCGTTCCGCGAGCTCGCGAACGAGGTGTTCGCCATGATGACGACGGCCGACTTTCCCGATCTGACGGCTCCTTCGTCCCCGAAGCAGGGCGCGCCTCGTGCATCCGACGGCTTGATGAGACTCGACCGGGACGGCATAGTCACGTTCGCGAGCCCCAACGCGCTGAGCGCGTTCGCCCGCATGGGCTTCGAAGAAGAGCTCGAAGGCAGATCCTTGGCCGAGGTCACGACGGAACTGCTGGACGAAGACGCCGATATCGATGAATCGTTGCCGCTCGTTGTGACGGGAAGAGCGCCGTGGCACACGGATATCGAATCGCACGGTGTCACGATCACCATCCGTGCGATCCCGTTGCGCAGACACGGGGAGCGCGTCGGAGCGATGATGCTCTGCCGCGACGTGACGGAGATGCGCGTGCAGGAGCAGACGCTCATCACCAAGGACGCGACGATTCGCGAGATCCACCACAGGGTGAAGAACAACCTGCAGACCGTCGCCGCGCTGTTGCGCATCCAGTCGCGGAGAACGGAATCCGCTGAAGCGACGGAGGCGCTCCAGAACGCGGAGCGACGAGTGGCCTCCATCGCGGTCGTGCACGACACGCTCAGCACGGGCCTCAGTCAGTCCGTGGACTTCGACGAAGTGTTCGACCGCACCGTCAGGCTCACGAGCGAGGTGGCGTCACTGCACAATGCTCGCGTGCGGACGCAGCGGGTCGGCTCGTTCGGCGTACTGCCGAGCGGATACGCGACGCCGCTTGCGCTGGCGCTGACCGAATTGGTCACGAACGCCGTCGAGCACGGGCTGGCAGGTTCCGAGGACGGGCTTGTCTCGATCATCGCGGACCGTACGGAGGAGACACTTCGCGTGCAGGTCGTCGACAACGGTGTGGGGCTCAAGGGCGGCACGCTCGGCAACGGACTCGGAACCCAGATCGTCAAGACCCTCATCACCGGGGAGCTCTCGGGCGCCATCGAATGGGACGCGGCCGAAGGAGGCGGCACGGAGGTTACCGTGACGGTGCCGCTGCAGTTCCTCGAGCCGGAAGAGGTCTAGGGCACGAATGAGCGGGCCGGTCATCGACCGACCCGCTGAAGTCGCTTCGGGTGCGCTTAGCGCTTGCCCTTTCAGCCGGCGCGTCGTGCGCGGGCTGCGCGACGCTTGAGAGCGCGGCGCTCGTCTTCCGAGAGGCCTCCCCAGACACCGGAATCCTGGTTGGTCTCGAGTGCGTACTGCAGGCACTGCTCCGTCACGGGGCAGCGGCCGCAGACGGCCTTAGCCCGTTCGATCTGTTCGAGTGCCGGCCCGGTGTTCCCGACTGGGAAGAACAGTTCAGGGTCCACCGTGATGCATGCGGCGTCGTCGCGCCAGTCCATTCAAACTCCTTGTATTCTGGTGTTGTTGTCGCGCGTACACGACAATCTCCACCCTTCGGGTAGCGACGTGTGTCGAGATCTCCCAGGTGGAGGCGAAGTCCAACGGCAACGGGGCATCGTGCGCGGTTGCCAAGAATCAAGTTTCCCATAGCACCTGGCGAGAGGCAAGGGTTTTTCGTGAATGAGGCTCCTGTCGGGGTAGCGCAGGCTCCGGTGACCATCAAAATAATGCTGCTGATCCTCAGTATCGAAGCCCTCGGCGCGATTGCAGTCGGTGTCTGGGTGGGCATCGAGGCATTCGACGAAGTCGGGTCGCACCTGGTCGGCACGCTGTTCCTCGCACTGGTGTGCTTCGGTCTGGCTGCGTTTCTCATCCTGACTATCAAGGGGATGCTGCAGCACAGGGCCTGGTCACGTAGCGCGACGCTCGCGTGGCAGGTGCTGCAGATCGGTTTAGCGCTCGGTTCCTGGAACGATGACAACAGGGTCGTGTGGCTCGCCTTCGCCCTCTTCGTGCCCGCAGTTATCGTGCTCTTCTGCCTGTTCAGAAAGTCGGTCACGGCGTGGTTGGCGCGCGAGATCCCGACGGACTAGGGGCAAAGGGCTCAACTGGATGCCCGGATGCTGCCTAACTCGTTCCGCAGCCAGTGGTTGAAAGCCTCCCAGTCGTCCTCAGACGCTGTCACTGTCTCGACCAGGCTTGAGATGTCGGCAAACCCCGCCGCTTTCGAGACTGACAGCAGGGCCTGCTCTTCGTCCATACTGGGCCAGACCCGGCCCTCGGCGCGCAGCGCCGCAATCCCAACCGGAGTGTCACCGACGGTCAGCGGCCCGGCGATGGCCTCATAGAAGTCGAAGTGATCGTAGGCGTCGAGCTGTTCGGCGACGGGTGCGGAGGATTCGACCTTGGTGCGAGGCAACTGCGCGTGACGGTAGCCCGAGCCGAGCGACTCCGTCCGATTCATAAGCTGGAACTGCTGCTGCGTGCACCAGACCATTTTCAGCCGAGTCGTCACGCCTTCGCACGGCACCATCGTGGCCGGTATCGCGCCGTAGGAGGAGATGCGGTTGGCGAAGACCACGTCGTAATCGTGTACCGAGACCGCCGTCGCGACGACGAGCGGGTCATCCACGCTGCCGCGGAACTTCCATTGCAACTGGCTGGGTGCCGCGTTGGATCCGATCGCCAGCGACGGCACTCTCGCAGTGATCGCGGGGCCGAGATCTTCGTCGGCGATATCTTCCCATCGCCCGGTCTCGACATTCAGCACGAAGGACGCCGGAGGCGACCAGTACGGATAATCCACGGCCTTCGCGAGTCGCTCCGGTGTCATGGGGCCACCCTGGAACGCGGTCGCGTGCTGCCATCCGCTCGTCACGGTTTCCCTTTCGTCGGTGTCGTCTCGTGCGGCCCCGCAGTGCAGCGAGCCGCATTCAGAATCTCATACCAGGGGAGGGTCGGTCGGGTGCCAGAAGTTCTTATGCGACTCACAGGCGAAAAACCCCGCAAACGTATATCGTGGTGTAAGTCGAGAGCGTTGCGGCTCTCGGTCGCTGTTTGGTTACTCGTCTCTGCAAGTGGAGATGCTGCACAGTTTCATGGAGGAAGGCGAAACATGCAGGCTAGCTCGATATCTGGAGCTGGGTGAGCCTATGCCAATTTACAAGCCTCGGCACGCTGACACTTCCTTCGCAAATCGCCTCGCCCTCGTCTTCGCCACGCTGCAGTCGGGCAGGCAGGCGTGGTTGCGTACAACCGTCACGGCAGCCTCGGTCGTAACACTCGTAACGGGTGTATTCGCGTTCCAACCGACAGCATCGGCTCCTACCGAACCGGCCGAGTCGATGCCGATAGCCGCGGCCGATACGCAACAGATATCTGTTCCTAGTGACAGCACAGCGCTGTCGATGAGCTTCGGGCCCGTCACAGTTGTCGACGAGAACGAAGGGTTCACAAGCGACGAGCTCGCCGAGATCCAGGCTCTTGTCGACCTGGAACCAAAGCCGTCCGGGAATCCGTTCGGAGGCGGAACGGAGTACGCCGAGGCCCTGGAGCTGCTCGATAACAGCATTGTGCAGAGCCCCTTCAACACCGACAGGTTCCCCGTGACCAGCGAATACGGGCAGCGGTGGGGGAAGTGGCACCACGGCACTGACTACGGAGCACCGGCGGGTACGCCGCTCTACCCCATCTCGTACGGCATCGTCACGTATCAGTATCGGGACGCCTACGGCGCCAACGTGCTGACGATCGACTACATGATCGACGGGGAACGCTACCGTTCGCTGTACGCGCACATGCTCGATGGCGCCGACACCGTCGAGCCAGGGCAGGTGGTGACGCCGAACCAGGTCGTTTCCGAGGTGGGAAGCACAGGCTTCTCGACCGGCCCGCACCTGCACCTCGAACTCATTCTGGCTGATGATTCGACGATCGACCCGCACGTGTTCCTCACGGAGGGCGAGCACTCCGGTGTGAAGGATCGCGACTGGACAGTGGACCCCACCGATAACCATGTCGGTCTCCCGCCGGAGGAGGATGGACAGCAGGAGGAGGACGAATCGGATTCGGACGACAGCGCTCGTGAGGAAGAGCCTGACGAGACCGAGGACCCGCCGCCGAGTGAGGACCCGGACGATCCAGAGGAACCGGATCCGACTGACGACCCGGAAGAGCCGGAAGACCCGAGCCAGGACCCGGACCCGAGCCAGGACCCGGATCCGAGCCAGAATCCCGAGTCCTGAGCGGTCCGCCATCGGGCACAGCAATAACCCCCGCTGCGCGGTGGCTGCGGGGGTTTTTGGTACACCCCCCGGGACTCGAACCCGGAACCCAGTGATTAAGAGTCACTTGCTCTGCCAATTGAGCTAGAGGTGCTTGCGGTCTTCAGGACCGAGAAGCAACTCTAGCACAGAATCCGAATCCCCTGCGAGCGCAGAAGACCTCATTGTCTTGTGGTGAGATGGAGACATGACCGCACTTGAACCAGGTATGTCCGCGCCCGATTTCACGCTGCAGAATCAGCGGGGTGAATCCGTCTCCCTTGACGACTTCGCAGGGAAGAAGCTGGTGCTCTGGTTCTATCCCGAAGCACTCACGCCGGCCTGCCAGGGACAGGCGTGCGACTTCCGCGATCACCACGCCTCCCTGCGGCAGTCCGGGTACGAAGTCGTCGGAGTCTCACGCGATTCCGTAGAAAAGCTTGCGAAGGCCGCCGCGCAGGACGGCATTACGTACGATCTACTGTCGGATGCCGACAGGAAGGTGCACGAAGCCTACGGCGTCTGGGGGGAGAAGAGCATGTACGGGCGCACCGTTATCGGTGTGAAGCGGTCGACGTTCGTCATCGACGAGAACGGCAAGATCGAGCACGTGTTCTACAACACGCGTGCGAAGAATCACCTCGCAATGCTCGACAAACGGCTCAGCTTCAGCGCGTCCTGAAAACTCGCCGAGAAGTTGACGAAGCGAAAGACTACTGACGGTAGCCGGCCAGGAAATTGCCGAGTCGCTCGATCGCCTCGCGGAGGTCCGCCTTCCACGGCAGGGTCACGATACGCAGGTGGTCGGGGCTCGGCCAGTTGAAGCCGGACCCCTGCGTGAGGAGGATCTTCTCCGAGCGCAGCAGATCCAACACGAGCTGCTCATCGCTATGAATCTCGTGCACGTTCGGGTCCAGGCGAGGGAACGCGTAGAGGGCACCCTTCGGCTTGACCACGCTGACTCCGGGAATCTGCCCGAGCGTGTCGACCGCGACATCCCGCTGCTGCAGGAGGCGGCCTCCCGGATTCACGAGGTCCTCTATCGACTGGTGCCCGCTGAGCGCCGCCTGCAGCCCGAACTGGGCGGGCGCGTTCGGGCACAGTCTGGTCGACGCCAGCAGGTTGAGCCCGTGGAGG
>DXDC01000203.1 GCA_019115685.1 Candidatus Agrococcus pullicola | reverse complement strand
CGTAGCCGACCGATTGCGAGCATGCAGCGGTACGCCACGAAGGTCACAATCGCGCCAAACAGAATCACGACGAGACCGCCGGAAGTGTTGTAGGCCGTGGCCGCTTCCGGTCGGAATGAGAGGGCCACGAGCACGAGCCAAGGAGCTACCAGGCCGAGTCTGGCCGCGTATACAATCCATGACTGCCGTGCGAGCAGCTCTCCCCTGGTCGCTTGTTCGGCTCGCAGGTAGCTCCCCAACTGGCGCAGCACGGCACCGATTTCGGTTCCCCCGACTTCCTTCCCCATCCGAAGCGTCTCCAGCAGCCGGTCGGCGACAGGGTCGGCGAGGCTGTCCTTGAGTCGGTCGAGGCTGTAGGAAAAGGATCCCGTCGCTCTGTAGTCTGACGCAAATGCGGCAAACTCGCGGCGCACGCTCTGCGGGCAGTTCGCTGCGATGCCACAGATCGCTTCCGGAATGGCGAGCCCGCTGCGGACACCTGCGACGAGGTGATCGATAACATCTGGCCACACCATTGATCTGGCTCGCCGTTGCGTTCGCGCCCGCCAGCCGATACCGATCACGGGGAGTGCGACACCCGTGAGGAACGCGACGGGCGCGAGTGCTATGACTCCCGTGGCCAGCAGCGCCACAGCACCCGCGACCAGTCCCAGGAGCACGGAAACGAGGACGACCGCGAACACGGGCACGTGCCCCAACCCCGCCTGGGCTAATCGATCACGGATCCGGGCATTCGTGGCGCTCGGTTCGCGTTCACTGCGAGTCGGCCGCTCGGGCCACAACCAGACCGATGCGATCAGCAGAACACCGAGCGCAAACACCGTACCGAGCAGCCACTGCACTGTTACGCGCTCCTGATCCATTGCCTTGGGCTGATGCCGTGCCGGTCGAACTTCGTCTTCTTCGGCGGCATTGCACCCGTACCCCGCAGTTCATCACCCTCTGTCGTGAACAGGTCGACGGTACCGACCCGCCCGGTCTCGGTAACGGTTCCCGTCAGGGCCACGATGTGGTCGACCCGCCGGTTGCCGCGCTCGTCGATTCGAAGATGGACCGCGATGTCGAGACTTGCCGCGATCGTCGGGACAACGAAGCCGGCGTCGATGTTCCGGCCGGCCAGCAGCGGCAGCGTGCTCAACTTCAGAAGCGCGTCACGGCTCGAGTTCGCGTGGATCGTGCACATGCCGGCAATTCCGGAGTTCAGCGCGATCAGCAGGTCGAGCGCTTCCGCTTCCCGAACCTCGCCGACAACGAGGCGATCGGGTCGCATTCGGAGGCTCTCCTTGACCAGGCGCCGAAGCGTTATCTCCCCGGTGCCCTCGAGCGATGCCTGTCTGCACTGCAGTGCCACGCAGTCGCGCACCCGTGGACGCAGCTCGAACGTCTCCTCGACCGTGACGACGCGCTCCGTGTCGGATGTAGCCCCGAGCAGGGAGTTCAACATCGTGGTCTTGCCGGTGTGCGTTGCGCCGCTGACGAGGATGCTGCAGCCGGCGACGACCGAGGCCTGCAGAAACCGCGCAGCCGGTTCTGTCAGCGTTGCTCTATCAACGAGCGATGCGAGTGAGTCGACCCTTGCGATGAACTTGCGGATGTTCACGCTCAGGCCGCGCGAGACTTCCGAGCTTGCGACATGCAGACGGGATCCGTCGGGAAGGGAAGCGTCGACGAACGGGGTCGACAGATCAATACGTCTGCCGGTTGTTGCGAGCATTCGCTCGACGAGGTCCGTGAGCTCCCTGGGCGTAATCCGCACCGCGACCTCAGTGCTCACACCGCGCCTCGCGATGAATACTCGCGAGCCGTCGTTGACCCAGATCTCTTCGACTTCTGGGTCGTCGAAGAACGGCTGCAGCGGTCCGAATCCGGTCAGCGCGGCGATGACACTCGCTGTTGCTGCTTCCTCGTCGCCGAGCATCGGCATCCCACCACCGAGGGATCGCTCGGCATAGTCACGAACGGCTTCGCGCACGTAGCGGTCTGCGCGATCGCTCGAGTGAAGAAGGTCGATGCCTTCGCGACGGATGCGCTCACGGACGGACTCCGTGATGGTCGCCACCGCCGGTACCGACTGCTGTGAGGCTTGGTCGTGCATGTTTCAACGGAACCAAATTCGGCACCGGAGCGTCGGAAGTTATCCACAGGGCGCGCCTCCGCGCCGCTCAATTGCCAAGTCTGCGGTGCCCGTCGGCGAGTGCTATCTCCATGATGGGACGCGGGACGAGCGGTAGCAGTGGACGCACCGCTCGGTACTTCCAGTCGCTGACGGCGACGAGCTTGCCGCGGCGAACGGCCCGGATGCCTTCGCGCACGACAGTACGGGCATCCGCCCAGGCGAAGGCCGGAATACCGTCTCCCCCCGTTCCCATGCGGTCGTGGAACTCGGTGTGCGTGAACCCGGGGCAGAGCGCAGTGACGTTGATGCCGCCTCTTCCGTACCGCAGTCCGAGCGATCGAGAGAGGGAGATGACACCCGCTTTTGCTGCCGAGTAGCTGCCACCGGGTACGAGACCCGCGACGCTGGCGACGTTGATGATCCAGCCCCTTCCTCGTTCTCGCATCCCGGGTATCGCTGCGTGGCAGAGCGCGAGCGGCACCCAGGAGAGGATCTCGTGCAGGCGGCGTTCGCCGCGAATATCGGAGGTGTCGAAGCTCGAGGCGATGCCGAAGCCGGCGTTGTTGACGAGAATGTCGATGGGTCGTTTTCGATCGGCCAGCCGGTTGGCGACGGACTGTTGCCCCTTTTCCGTGAGGAGGTCCGCTTCGAGGATCTCGCAGTTCGTGGCGAGGTCCTCGGCGAGCGCTTCGAGCCGCGCCGTGTTGCGCGCGACAAGTACGAGGTCGACGCCGAGCTGCGAGAGCTGACGGCAGAACTCCGCTCCGAGACCCGTGGACGCTCCGGTTACCAGCGCTGTATACGACATAGGTCTAGCATGGTGGATGCGCGGGAGTGGTGAAATTGGCAGACACGCAGGATTTAGGTTCCTGTGCCGCATAGGCGTGAGGGTTCAAGTCCCTTCTCCCGCACTTAGAAGCGCGGATGACCCTCGGGTCGTCCGCGCTCCTTACGTTCGCGAGGGAAAAGGGACTTGAACCCGATAGGGCGATGGCGCTTGGAGCACGCAACGCGTGCGAGCGCCAGCGTTACGAGGGACTCCGAAAGCGGCCCGAGTAGGAAAAGGCTCCTGTGGAGCGTTTTCGTGGCATGGCGTAGCAGCCGCGCAAGTCCCTTCTCCCGTCCCACGGCACTACGCAGCCGTCCGAAGTGCTTGGATCGTGCGAATGTGCGCCGAACCGCTTGTCTTTCGAGGGGTATACCGAGAAAACAAGCAGTTCGAGTATCGCAGCGGCAGTGAGCGAGCCGAGCAGCGTAGCAAGCGCCGCTTCGAGAACTGCGCCAGGGCAATCCGGGTCGAAAAGAGCCGTTTCGTCCAAAAACACGTTCACCTCCTCGGTCGTGGCAGCGCTTTGGCGTGCAACAGATTCAATCTCTGCGGGCTACCGAGGTTCACCCGGTCACGGGTTCAGCGACGAACTGCCACGCGTGCCCGTCCGGGCCGCTGACGAGTGCCGCGTAGCCCCAATCCTGCTGCGCAGGGGCGGCGTCGACCTCGCCTCCGGCGGCGGGAACGCGATCGACGAGTCTGTCGACTTCTTCTTTGCTCTCGAGCTGCAGGCTCATGACGCATTCGCTCACGTCGGGGTTGGCGACAGCGCGTCCTTCGAGCACCCATCCGAATCCACCGGTCGGGATGAGCATGAGTCGGATCCCCGGTCCCAGGTCGAACTGCAGGGGCTCCGGAACACCGTCGTCGGAGGGTCCGCCCTTCGGCTCGAGACCGAACACTTCCGCATAGAAGTTCATGGCTCGCCTTCTGTCTTCAGTTGGGAGACAGACATGGAGGGTGTTCTTCTGATTGGTCAACACGATGGTGTCTTTTCCGGTCCGATCAGGACTGCCGAACGCTGTCTTTGCCGTCTTGCACCACCGAGGTCGCCTGGCGGAACTCTCCTGGCAGGAGCTCCAGGGCGATAACGCCGCTGTCCGTGATCGAGCTGTTGGTTGCGGTCAGAGTGCTCGCCGAGTCGTCGCCGTCGAAGATGCTCATCCCTTTCCCCACGAAGACTGGCGCTATGAGGAAGCGATAGACGTCGACCAGTCCGGCCCTGTGCAGCGTGCGGGCCAACCTGACACTGCCGTGCACCTGCAGTTCGTCCCCCGGCTCCTCCTTCAGGTGCCGGATCCGCTCGAGAAAGTTGTCCCCGAGCACCGTGGTGGTCTCTGCCCACACTGTGTCTACGGGCCGCGACGTCACGACATACTTGGGACCTCGGTTGATCTGGGCCGCAACCCTGTCATCGGAGTCGGTGACCTCCGGCCAGTGCCCGGCAAATGTGTCGTAGGTGTTACGTCCTAGAAGCAGTGCAGAAGTGCGGGAGTACCAGTCGTCGACCGCGCGGCCGCATCCCTCATCGAAGACCGGCAGCAGCCAGCCTCCGCGAGTGAAACCGCCTCGAGGGTCCTCGTCGGGGCTCCCCGGTGATTGCGAGACGCCGTCGAGCGTCATGAAGAGATTGATGCTCAATTTCATATTTACTTTCCTTCTACTGTTCCACCGAATAGCTGAGATGAGTGGCGTTGGGTGTGACGACGACATCGATCTGGGTCAGCTGGATCTTGTCGTCGATGATCCCGAACAGGCTGGTTCCGGAACCCATCAAGACGGGCGAGAGATGTATCCGCAGCCGCTCGACGAGCCCGGCGGCGAGCGACCTCGCGATCACTTCGGCGCCGCCCATGATCACGACGTCCTTCTCCCCCGCGGCTCGTCGGGCTGCGCCGACCGCGGACTCGATGCCTCCTGTGACGAACGTGAAGCCCTCTGAGCGCCTCGGCTGCGCCGGTTCATGATGGGTGATGACGAAGATCGGCGGCGTGGATGTGGCGGGTTCGTCGTACGCGTACCCGACGTCCTCGTTCCAGCCGTCCGGCCCGTCAACGAAGTCGAACGTGCGTCGGCCCATGATGACGGCTCCCGTGGTCTCTGCAGCCGATTCCAGGAACGCACGGTCCAGCGGCGAGTCCCGGGAGGCGAATACCCACTGCTGGATCGCTTCGCCGCCTCGGCCCAACCCCCGCTCGATGCCGGGATCGGGGCCGGTGACGTAGCCGTCCAGTGACATCGAGATATCGGCTATGACGTGGGTCATCAGAGTCCTTCCGTTGGCGCCGCAGGCAGCGTGAAGCATTGAGCGAAGGCGACGACCCCATCCGGTGAACCCTCGATGCGGGCCGACCCTGCGCGTACGGCTTCGGCCGGGTCAACACCTGCGTAGAGGATGGCCGCGAGAGTTTTCGGATCCGCATGCACTTGCGTCGACGTTTCGTCTCCGGGTGTTGGTGCAAGGCCGAGATCCCGCATTCGATCGACCCTGAGCGTTCCGCGCTCGATGCTGACATCGAACGCGTCCTCATGCATGACGAACCGAATATGCAGCTGTGCCTCTCCGGCCGCTTGAGCGTCGAACGTGGTCTTCAGCGAGAGCGCGAACGACGCGGGACTGAAAGACTGCTGCTCGAGCTCGATCGGCGTGTGCGCCGCCCATGCGCCGAGAGCGATCAGTACGGGTTCGAGCGCCGCGCCCCAGCTGGTGAGCTCATAGACCGTGGCGGCAGCCGGAGGGCCCAGCCGGCGCTTGCGCACAACGCCGGTCGCGGCTAGGTGCTTCAGACGATCTCCCAGAATGTTCGTACTCACCCCCGGCAACGCCCCGGCAAGGTCGGAGTAGCGACGCGGACCGAAAACAAGCTCCCGCACGACCGGCAATGCCCACCGGTCGCCGATGACATCGAGCGCCCGCGTAATGCCACAGGCATCGCCATAACTCTTCATACTTGTGATTCTGCATTAGTTACTTGTAAATAGCAAGTACTGAAGTGACGATGACACGTCTCTACGCCGTTCGCGTGATACTTCGAGGGAGAACCGAGCCGTTCAGAAAGGGGCGGATCGAGCAGTGTGCGAGATCAACTCGCCGGTGCGAAGACACTGCGACTGCAGTCAACGGCAGCCGTATTCGGCGTCAGTTCACGCGAGTCGCTTCGTGCTCCGCGTCGAGTTCTGCCGCGTGTTTCGCCTCATCGCCTCGCCCCTCGGCCTTGAGCGAACGCCCGGTCGCGCTTGCTGAAAGCAGGTGTTTCAGCGCGCGTTTCAGTGCACGGAACCCCTCGTTCGCAACCGCCGCATCCGGCGCGGAGTGATCGATTCCGAGTGCTGCGAGACCATCGGCGACTGCCCCGGCAGCGAGGTAGTCCTCGACGGCGAAGGCGCCCGCATCCCCCGCAAGCACCAGATTGATAGCCGTTCGTCCACCGCGCGCGATTTGCTCATCGTAGACCGCCCTGGCCGTCACCGTCGCATTACGCAGCTTGCCGACGAACACCGTCGGCACGTGCGGTTGGGCAACGGCCTCGGCCACGAGATCGTCG
>DXDC01000202.1 GCA_019115685.1 Candidatus Agrococcus pullicola | reverse complement strand
GATCGCGATCGCGAGTACCGAGGATCCGACACCGACGAACAGCGAATTCAGCGCTGCTTGACCGGCACCAGGACCGAACACGGTGCGAAAGTTCTCGAACGTGAGGCCCGTGAGATCGATGTTGCCGGGTCGTGGCGGGGATGTCGTGAACGCCGAAAGGATCACCAGCAGAATCGGCAGCACGATCAGCACACCGAGAATCACATACAAGCCGATGGGCAATGCACCCCTGCGCGCCAGGTTGAGCGGCGATTGCTTCCGTTTCGAAATCTTCCGAACGGGCCTGCCCTTAGGGGGCGAGACACGATCTTCCTGCACGAGCGCCATGACTAACCGACTTCCTGCAAAGACGATGTCGGGGTGTCGGCCCAGTGCTCGTTCACAACGTCAAGCGGCAGTACCTGGACGGAGTCAGGGGCAATGCTCAACGAGACCACATCGCCCTCGGTGAGCTGCAGTCGCTGCTGCTTGGAACGTGTCAGTTCGATGTCGACGTCGTCCGAGAGCGCGATACGGTAGGTTGCGGTCGGTCCCAGGAACTCACGCGAAACGACAGTGCCACGAATTTCGCCCGACTCCGGCTCACCCTCGCGAACGTCGATATCCTCTGCCCGCACACAGGCACGAAGTTCTTCGAGTGGGGCGAACGGAAGAGCCTCGAGCACGACGTCCGTACCATCGACACCGACGTGCGTCTCGTCCTTGCGCGAAACGCTCAGAATATTCGCGACTCCGAGGAAGTCGGCGATGGATGCGCTGAGCGGCTTCGCATAGATCTCGTCGGGTGACCCGATCTGCACGATGCGACCGTGCTGCATCATCGCGATACGGTCGGCGAGCGCGAGCGCCTCCTCCTGATCGTGCGTGACATACACCGATGTAAGGCCAAGCGACTGCTGCAGCTCCCGCAGATCACCACGGAGTCGGTGGCGCAGCCGGGCATCCAGATTCGAGAGCGGTTCATCGAGAAGCAGCACGGACGGTCGCATCACGACGCTCCGCGCGAGCGCGACGCGCTGCATCTGCCCGCCGGAGAGCGCGCTGGCACCGCGGTCGGCGAAGCCGTCGAGCCCGACAAGCTCAAGCGTCTCCATGACGCGAGCCTTCACATCCGCGCGACCGACCCCTTTCATCTTGAGCCCGAACGCAACATTCTCGAAGACGGTCATGTGCGGCCAGATCGCGTACGACTGGAACACCATGCCGATGTTGCGTTTGTTGGGGGATCGATTGATGCCCCGATCGGCGTCGAACAGCACGTCGTCACCGATCGTGATGCGTCCGCCGTTCGGAGTTTCGAGCCCCGCAATGCACCGCATCGTACTGGTCTTGCCGCAACCGGACTGTCCGAGCAGCACGAGTGATTCGCCATCGCCGATCTCGAGATCGAGATCGCGAACCGCCACGTTGTCGCCGTACTGCAGCGTGAGGTGTTCGACCGTGATCTTCATGTGGTCCTGACTCCTTCGTCTTCCACGCGGAAACCGTACGCGTCGTACGACAACTCCCCCTCGAGCCAGCGCTTCCGCAAGCCTTCTTCCTTTTCGACGCGTGCCGCCGCAAGCTGATACGCGTTCTCGATTTCGTCTGCCGGCACCACTGCCCCACCGTCCGCATCAAGGAGCACGGCATCGCCCTCTGTTATTACTGCTCCACCGATCTCCAGCGGTGCGCCGACCGACCCGCGCGCCTTCTTCTCCGCGCCTCGCGCTCGAATCCAACGCGTCCAGATCGGCATACCCATGGCGCGCAGTTCGTCGACATCTCGTACACTCGCGTCGCAAAGGATGCCGCGAGCGCCCGCCCGCTGCAGCTGCGTCACGAGCAGGTCGCCTATCAGCGCAACGGGGCGCGGCTCGGGCATCGAGAGAACCGCGATGTCTCCCGGCTGAATATGCGCGCAAAGCTCGTGCACGCCACGGTTATCGTCCTGTGCGCACAGCACCGTACGAGCTGAACCCGAAGCGCTGCTGCCGGGCAGCAACTGTACGAGATCGACGTCGATCAATCCGCTTCGGCCGCGCGCCTCGTACACGGTTGCGACACCGAATTCGCCGAGTTTCCGGATGCGCTCGTTCACAGCGACTCCACCACGTTCGGGACGAGACGCTGGAACGCTTCGGCCTGCCGGATCTCCTTGTTTCCCGTGGCTTTGCGCGCATGATTGCCTCGGTGCTCGGCACGCTCAGCGTAGTACTGCTGCAGATAGCGCTGTGCTCGCATTGCGGCCATAGCGGCCTTCTTCTGCTCAAACACGGTCGTGATGTCGACGAAAACGCTCGGCACGAAGTCGCAGAGCTCGGGCTGATGCGGTTCGAACACGAGATACTCGCTCGGCGGTGCCGTTCGGAAGCCCGCTTCGACGACTGCTCCGGCAGTCAATAGACGCGCTTTGCTGACAACGGTGTTCGCAACCGGGTGGTCCGGGTTGAAAGGATCCTTATCGGGGTGCGTGAGTACGACATTCGGCTTGAAGTCACGCATGACATCCGCGAGACGGTCGATCGCTTCGTCGGGAACCTGCAGAGGATAGTCGCCCAGGTCGAAGCATTCGAAACTGGCACCCACCGCCGCCGCCGCTTCCTGGGCTTCTTGGTGGCGATGACGCTTCACATTCTCGACCGTCTGTCCCGGCTCCTTCCACAGCTCGCCGGACTCGCCGCGTTCGCCGTACGACAGCGCGATAACTCGCGCTGTCCCTCCGGCTGAGGTGTGCTTCGCGATAACTCCCGCCGACCGCCATACGAAGTCAGCGCTGTGCGCGCCGACGACAAGAAGCCTCCGTGACTCCATTACTCGCCACCTTTCGTTGTGCTGGATACGTACTGCTCGTTTTCGTGCTCCAGCACTTCGAGCCATCGACCCGCGGCGTCGGTCACCCAACTGGGTTGCCCTATGCTCTGCAGGTACGCGCTTGTGTCGGCTACTTCGTGGATTCTTCGCTCCGCGTGCTGTTGCGATCCGTCACGCAACCTAGCGATGAGCGCAGGCGCCCGTTCGCCGAGCTCCCGCGTGATCTGTCCACTGAGCCAGTCACTTGCGCCGATTCGATCGGCGGCTCGCATGCTCTCGATCACGACACCGGCCAGACCCTTCATGAATGCGCTGCGGAGTAGCTTGTGCGCCGCAGCGATGCCCGAACTCCCTTCGACAACGTCGACGGGCGCATCGGCCGGGCGGAAGACGTCAGCAAATCGCTGTGCGCCGGACCCGCTGACCATGAGCGGTGTTCGGATGCCCGATCGAGGCACGGGGGCGAGAACGGCGACATCCGCGAACTGAGCTCCGGCGCTCAAAGCTCGGCGCTCGAGCTGCTCCTTGAGATCGGGAGAACCTGTGTTGAAATCAGCGATGAGGAGAGGACCACTCGCCCTGGAAAGGATGTCGTCTGCGACGGAGGCTGACGCCTTGGCACCCACGAGAGAAATGACGAGCGAACTGCCACGAAGAGCCTCCGAAAGGGAGTCGCTCTGTTCGATACCGGGTTCACTGATCGTCGCGAAAGGATCAAACCCCCGCACGCGAAACCCGGCATCCCGCAAGCCCCGAGCATATATCGCTCCGGCTTCTCCCAGTCCAACCACCGTTACCGTGTGCATGCGCCCTCCCGGCTTCCTCGTCGGCTGGTCCACGATACGATAATGATGACAATCCTGTCAACCTATTTTGTAATACAATTTTGTCGCACAGTGATGAGAAGGTCTCTACGGCCGAGCCGCGGCCGGTCGCAGAACATCCCATGCCGCGGACGAGCGGTGACGAACTATTGAGACTCCCTCCTGCACGAGATACGCCTTCTACACGATGCGCACATGTGAAGCCACCCCGACCCGCAGAGCTCGATAGCTGCGAACATGGAGACACGCCAGACGAGGGGAGCCGACGTGACCAAAGCACAGCCGCGCATCAGCGCTGGACACATGATCGTCCGCCAGCTCGAACACGAAGGCGTTGAGCGAGCATACACAGTGCCCGGCGAATCCTTCCTCGATGTGCTGGACGGGCTGCATGACTCCAGCATCGAAACGATCGTCGCGCGGCACGAGGGCGGCGCCGGGTTCATGGCACTTGCGGAGGGACGTCTCACCGGCATCCCCGGCGTCGCGATGGTCACTCGCGGGCCGGGAGCGGCGAACGCGTTCATCGCTGTGCACACGGCGTGGCAGGATGCTTCGCCGCTGCTCCTGCTCGTCGGACTCGTGCCTATTCCGGATCGCGGTCGCGAGGCGTTCCAGGAGTTCGATCTCCGAGGATGGTTCGGCCCGACCGCGAAGTGGGTGACGAAGCTCGATGATCCGGCGGCGGCAGCCAGGGTGATCTCCGAGGGGATGCGGATAGCCGCCTCAGGACGCCCCGGACCGGTCGTGATCGGGCTGCCCGAGGACTTGATCCGAGAAGCGTCCGGCCCTGACGTCGTGCCGCCGACTCCACGGCGTCGCGCATCCGGGTCGCAGCGGGAGATGGACGAACTCCACGAGCGCCTTGCCCACGCCGAACGCCCCCTCGTGATCGTCGGCGGGGACGGTTGGCAGGGCGACGCCGGTACCCGCGTGGCAGCCTGGGCGGGTGCCCACGGCATACCGATCGCGGCGCACTGGCGCTCGCACGATGCTGTGCCCCATGACCATGAAGCGGGCGCTTTCGTGGGCATTCTGGGGCACAACCACGCCGACTACATCGCCGAGCTGTTCGATGATTCCGATCTACACGTGTTCGTGGGGATCCCCCGTGGCGATGTCGTCTCCGGCGGTTTCTCCGTCGGGCTCGATGTCCCCGCCATCGTCGTCACACCCGGCGAACCGCTTGGACACGCGGGAAGGCTCGACCGCCACATTCCCGCCGATATCGCGGCATGGGCGGGCGCGCTACCGGCTCCGAGCGATCCGGTGCCGCAGGCACGAACACAGCGGCTCTCGAATGCCCGTGCCACGTTCGAGCGCTACCGTGAAATCGAGCCGCTACACCCTGCGACGGGTGTGGACGTCAGCGTCGCGATGGGAGTGATCAGGGAACGCCTGGATGATGACGCGATCATCACCTTCGGTGCGGGCAACTACATGCAGTGGCCCATCCGCTATCTCAGCCACAATGCGCCCGGAACGCTCGTGGCGCCGCGCAACGGAGCGATGGGAATGGGCGTGCCCGCATCCGTCGCAGCGTCGCTCGTGCA
>DXDC01000201.1 GCA_019115685.1 Candidatus Agrococcus pullicola | reverse complement strand
CGCTCTGACGCGAACGCGCGCACGGCATCCACATCGACGTAGCGCGACGACACCAGATAACGCTGCGGGTCATCCGTCCACGGGATGGGTGCCCTGCCCTCGATCTCCGCCCGCAACGAGAACGTGAGCTCGCCGGCAGGTGTCGAGACCCGAAGCTCTCGCTGCCCATGTCGCTCTTCAACCGTTTCGGGCGTGATCTCCTCACCGTCGAACGCGACCACAACTCGTTCACGCGCTGCGTACGCGGGCACGGGCGTCGCCAGGATGCGATACTCCGTGGGATGCGCGGCATGCAGCACAAATTCAGACTCGATTCGACGCACGCATCCGAGTGTGCCACACATCCGTCGCCGCGAAACCCGGGCGGAGCGCAACGCGGTACCCGCGTCTCAGGTCGAGCGACGGGCACCAGATGCACGAGCAGGTTCAGACGGCTTGCTTGAGCCCGATCACAACGCCGGCAGGGTCGGTGACGTACCCGACCCTGCCAACCTCCGGCAGGTCGTGGAACTCGCCGTCCGCTGTTCCGCCGGCGACCCGCACGGCAGCGCGGCTGGCTTCGATGTCGTCTACCAGAATCCACATGATCGTGTTCTGCCGCTGGTAACCGCTGCTCATGATTGCGGCGTCGATGCCGTTGCCGTCACCGGTGTCGGCCGTGTGATAGTCGGGCAGGTACGGAGAAGCACTGTGCTTCCAGCCGAAGGCCTTGGAGTAGAATTTCGCGGTCGCCTCCGGTGAGGCGCTGGTCAGTTCGATGTGTGTGATGGTTCCCATGACTGCAACGGTAGGCAGCGCAAGGGGAAGAAGGCTTGAACAAATCGGTCATCATGCGAACAGCGACCCGCACTATTCACTGCGAGCCATCAGCTTCGCGATCCCGTCGTGCGTGTTCCGGAACTCCCGGGCGGACATCCCGGTGAAGCGGCTGAACTCACGTGCGGCGTGCGGCTGGTCGGCGTAGCCGGAGAGCGCCGCCACGAACGCAGCGGGTCGACCACTTGCCTCCTCCAGCAGGTTGTCGGTGAACGCTCGATACCGTATAACCCGGATGTACTGCTTGGGCGACAGCCCGACACCGCGCCGGAAGGCACGGTACATGGTCGAGGCTGAAACACTGAGGTTTTCGCACAGCACCCCCACCTCTGCCGTCGACGGCTCCGAATCGATCGCTGCCGTCGCGGTCGGAAGAAGATCGTCGCAGGTCGGGTATCGGGAAGAAAGGCTCCCAGCCAACGGTCCAGCTCGTCGGCCGGGCGAGTGGCCAAAACAGCCTTGTCGGGAAGCGCACCGGTGATCGACGCTATCTGGGCGGGGGTCTCAGGGCCCGCCGGGAAGAGCGCTCGTGCGCCCCAGGGCGTGAACTGCACTCCGACATAGCGAGAGGCGCCCTCCTGTTCTATGACAATGGGTTCTGTGCCGGTGGGAAGGTACACATCCGCGTTCGTCTCGGCCGGGCACCTGATCGACAAGCGTCGACCGGGAAGCCCGAGGCAGAATTGCATCGTGGCGCGCCCGTTCGGCACGAGCACGGCTCGCAATGGGCCGGGAGGGGCACCGGAGACGACCGACCAGTAGTGTTCGACGATGCCCTCGAGGTGCCGGGCCGGGGCATACCGTCTGTAATCCACCATAGAATCCACTTCATCACGACGGCGTGGCAGGCGCTAGGTTCCCGGGATACATGAAACAGCGCCGCGGACGCAAGCGGGCCAAAAGCATGGTCGAACGTGCCCGGATGCATGGATTTGCCGGAGCGTCGGGAAACGAGACCGACATTATGGCTCACACGTCGTTTTCCCGACATTCGGCACACGAGGATGGTGGGGAGCCGCCCCGTTCGCGGGACACTCACGGCGCTGGCGCTCGGGCCTTATTTTGCGCCTACCCCTCGCTCGCATTGCTCGCTCCGGTGGGGAGCGGCCGTGTGCCGCTCGGGCGCAAACTGCGCAAAGCGATGCTTTGCGCGACTATTTTGCGCCCCCAGTAGGATTCGAACCTACGGCCTTCTGCTCCGGAGGCAGACGCTCTATCCCCTGAGCTATGGGGGCAAAGGGACCGGAATAGACTATCAGGTCTCCGAGCCGCGCCCGACCGAACCCGTGACCAATTGCACGAGGTCGTCCAGATCCGGATGCGGCCCGTCCTCGCCCATCTCAATACCGATCTCCTTCGCCTGCGCGCGCTGCTGCTCCAACTGCGTGTGACCCAGCAGCACCAGCGCCAGCGCCTCCGTGACCGAACGACGATGCGACTGCCGAATCCCCGCACGTTCGGCCGCGAGCGCAAGCTTCGCACGGAGCCCCCCGCCGCCCATGCCCAAAGCGATAGAAGAAGCGACCAACTCGGCGCCATCCCGATGCGCAAGCAGTGCATCCCGCAAGGCCATCACCTGCTCATCCAGGCAAGCGGCTTCGCCGGCGCCATCGACGATACGGTCGGCGACGAGACCCAGCAGCTCCTGCTTGCTCCGGACGTGCCAGTACAGCGCGCTCGGCTGCACCCCCAGCTCGGATGCAACCGCACGCATCGAGAGGTCCGGCAGACCGCGCCGGTCGAGAAGGCCGAGCGTCACGACGACGAGTCGGTCAACATCCATGACGGCCATGCTACTCCGGCAACGATCGCGAAATGTTGTGTAAGCTGAACACCGTTCAATGAACACTGTTCAGGAGGAGAATCAATTGCGTTCGACCACCGGCCCTGCCCGTCTCGTGCTGTTCGCCGCGATCATCGCGATCCTCGGCCTCATGCCGGCGCTGCCGCTGTTCGGCGGCGCGGTACCCGTAACGGCGCAGACTCTCGGCGTGATGTTGGCCGGCGCCGTTCTCGGTCCCTGGCGAGGCGCGGCCTCCGTCACTCTCTTTCTCATCCTTGTGGCGGTGGGCTTGCCGTTGCTGGCAGGGGGGCGAGGCGGCATCGGCGTGTTCTTCGGCCCCTCCGCGGGGTACATGCTCGGCTGGATCGCCGGCGCCGCGGTCATCGGCCTGATCATCCACACTGGAGCCACGAGGCCGACGTGGCTTCGCACCGCTGCCGGCCTCGTCGTCGGCGGCATCCTCGTCGTCTACCTTTTCGGCATCCCCGTGCAGTCGTTCATCGTCGGCACGTCGCTGACGGAGACGGCCCTGCAGAGCAGCGTCTTCCTCGTGGGAGACACGATCAAGGTGGTCATCGCGGCGCTCGTCACGATGGCGCTGTGGAAGGCGTATCCGCAGGCCTTCCCGAGCTTCCGACGCTCATCTGACCGAACGCCCGCAGAGAGCCTCTCACCCGCGACAAGCAATCCGCGCGAATCGTGATCCGCTTCGACAACGTCTCCGTAACAGCCCAGTCATCTGAGGGCCCCACACAACTGCTGCGCGAAGCCACCTTCGAGCTCACCGCCCCGCGAACCGCGGTGATAGGCGAAAACGGCTCCGGCAAGACGACGCTC
>DXDC01000200.1 GCA_019115685.1 Candidatus Agrococcus pullicola | reverse complement strand
GCCCATCGTGACGAGCAGGCCGGCGATGGCGAACGAATAGATGTCGCCGATCCACAACACCTGTGTGGCGGTCGGGTCGAGGTCACGGGCGAGTGCCGGTACCGCGAGGTGCAGCACGGTGGCGTCGATTGTGAGCAGGAGCACTGCGCCGATGAGGACGGCGAGGCTGAGGTAGCGGCGCACCACGGACATGTCTCGCTCCCCCTACTTAACCGTCTGGTCGGTATAGTTTACACGGATAGTTGTGCACTGCCTGGGGACGGCAGCGGTCACCGGAGCGCGTTACCGACGGCGCCCATCGCCTCCGAGCTGAGCTGCTGTGCGAACGAACGCGGCGATCTCTCGGAATCTGCTGCTCAGCGGCCACGCGAGCACGGTGGTGACCAGCGGTGCGTCGACGAGGGGAACGGCGACGTGCTCAGGCCATTGCCACGCCCTACTGGACGCCGGGATCACGAGCAGAGCCCTCCCGAGAGCCACCAGCTGCGCGAGCTGCGACTGCGTGTGGACCTCCGGCCCAGGACCGGCAGGGTAGGTCCCGTCAAGGCGCGGCCAGCGGGCGATCGGGAGATCGTCGACGTTCTGAACCTCGGCGAGAGTGAGCTGAGTGCGGGTGGCGAGAGGGTGCTCGGCCGGGAGGATGGCAACCTGCCCCTCGGTCAACAGCTCCTCGGTGTCGAATCCGACGACGTCATCGAAGGGACGATGCATGAGTGCGACGTCGGCGGCACCGGAGCGGAGCAGCCCGGCCTGCTCACCGACCTCGCACAGCAGCACCTCGACCGGTGCCGAACCGGGAACCCCGGCGTGCGCATCGATCAGGGCGCGCAACAGTTCGTGCGACGCCCCGGCCTTCGTCGCGAGCACGAGCGAGCGTTCTGGCGCACCCGCCCGTTGCGCGCGACGCGCTGCAGCAGCGATCGCCTCAAGTGCGGGACCCGCCTCCCGTTGGAGGACCAGGCCCGCCTCAGTCACGGTCACGCCTCGACGGTTTCGCTCGAACAGCCGCACCCCGAGTCGCTGCTCCATCAGACGGATCGCACGGGACAGCGGCGGTTGCGCGATGCGGAGACGCTCAGCTGCACGCCCGAAGTTCAGTTCCTCCGCCACGGCAAGGAAATACCGAAGCTCGCGCACTTCCAGATGTTCCATCCTCCCACCGTAATCAGCTGATACCCACCGGGTATCACAGCGGACCGAAACGGTGTTGGACGATGCCTGAGGCCGCAACCCACGATGGAGGGGTGAATGACACAAATGAGATGAAGACCGCGCTCGTCACCGGCGCCAATAAGGGAATCGGATTCGCGATCGCGCAGGGACTCGGGGCCGCCGGTTTCCGTGTCGCGGTGGGCGCCCGCGACACGGCGCGACGAGAAGTCGCGGTCGCCGCCCTCCGGGAGCGGGGCCTCGAGGCGTTCGGCATCGCACTCGACGTCGCGTCCGACGAGAGCGTGACCGAGGCGGCGACGTTCCTTGAGGCTGAGGCTAGTGGCTTGGACGTGCTGGTGAACAACGCCGGTATCTCAGGACGCACCGACAACGGCGCGCAGGATCCGACCACCCTCGACCTGGGTGTGCTCCGCACGGTCTTGGACACCAACGTCTTCGGTGTCATACGTGTGACCAACGCCATGCTTCCGCTGCTGCACCGTTCGGCGTCCCCTCGGATCGTCAACATGTCCAGCGATATGGGCTCGCTGGCCCTGCAGACCGGACCGCAAATGGCGGCATATGCGCCGTCGAAGACACTGCTGAACAGCATCACGGCTCAGTACGCTCGCCGACTGACCGACACGAAGGTCATCGTGAACGCCGCGTGCCCCGGACTCGTGGCGACCGACTTCACCGGCCATATGGGAGACCGCTTGCCTGAGCAGGGGGCCGCGATCGCCGTCCGACTCGCGACGCTGCCCGACGACGGCCCTCGAGGCGGTTTCTTCAACGAAGACGGGGCGCTGCCGTGGTGAGCGGCAACGCGCATTCAGACACCCCGGAAGGTCTGCACCTCACCGTGGATCTCGATGGTCCACTCGTCGACGCGCGCCGCTTCGGGCCCGCGCGTCTTGGTGTGCCACCGTCGCAAGCACGCTGATCAGCAGGATCAGCTCGAACATGTTCGTCACTGCGCCGCTCGGGACGGGAAGCGGCACAGCGCTGCCGACCACCATGAGACCGGTGCCGACCGCCAGCCAGGGCCACCGCTGCTTCACGACGGCGGCGATTCCGGCGACGAGGAGAGCCGCGGCGACGATCAGAACCATCACCGGCGGTCCGTCGGGAGCGTTCTCGTTCGCATAGCTGAGCGCCCCGTACTCCAGCCGCGGCGACAGATCCAATGCCAGGGCGCCGACGACCAACTCGTACACGATGAGCACGGCGGTGAGCACCACAGCGCCAACTCTCCCCGCGGCCGAGGCCGCCCAGCGCACGCCTGCGCGAACAAGCACGTGCCATCCGATGAGCACGAGAAGGGGCGTGACGAGCGCGTGCAGCCAGTACCGTGCGCCGTTGAGAGTCTCGAGGAGTGGCCCCTCACCGATGACCACGCCGAGGCCGATGACGGCATTGTCGTAGACGAGCGCGGCCACGACGAGGACGGCAAGGTCCGACGGGATCAGGCGACGCCGTCGCACCATCCCGACGACGGCCCACGTCGCGAGGACGAGGTAGGCCACCGAGAACCCGAGGAAGATCACCGAGTCCATGACCGCCCTTCCCGCGTGCTCCACCACGCCGCCCACACCAGCAGGGGCTGGAAGAAGAGCCGCAGCAAGCGCTTGCGGTCGGTGTCGAGTCCAAACCCGTTTCGACCCTTCCGCCACTGCTCGACATTGCCGGGGAAGACGGCGACATAGAAGGCGGCGAGCAGGGCGCCGACTCGCGACCGAGAACGTGGCAGGGCGACGAGCGCGCCGCCGAGCATGACCTCCGCAACCCCGGATCCGATGACAACCGCGTCCTTATCGAGCACTTTCTCGGTCCAGTCGGGTACTTGAGCACGAAATTCTCTCCGCGCCCAGAAGAGGTGCGAGAGTCCGGCGAACACCATAGCCAGGGCGAGCAGCCAGCGCACCACCGCGCGGGAGCGCCTGCGAGTGGCCATGTGTTCAGCAGATCACGACTCGACGCAGATGTGAACCCCCGACGGCGGACGATGAATTCCCGTGGAGACACTGACGGCGCTGGGGCGAGACCGTCGCGATACGATTTCGCGACGCCCTTCCGTCATTTCTGCCGGCCGAATCCGGCGTTGTGTAGGAGGTGGGTATAGGTGCCCAGCAGCGCGAGGGCCTCCGCAGAGGCCGTGCCGGGTTCGGCAGCGTAGATGATGATCTGCCAGCCCGCGGTCTCCGGAACGTCGAATGCCTGGTATTCCAGGCTGAGGTCGCCGACCTGGCGGTGCCGGAATCGTTTGACCGCATGAGTCTTGCCGCGAACCCGTTGTTCGTGCCACAGACGGGCGAACTCGGCAGATGATTCTGAGAGCTCGCGGATGAACGGATCCATCACGGCGGCCGGCGTTCGGGTCGTGTTGTGCCGCAGGGTAGCGACCACCGACTCTGCGGCCCGTTCCCAGTCAACGTAGAACGCTCTCGCGGCGGGATCGAGGAACACCATCCGGGCGAGATTGTCCTGGTGGGTCACGTCAGCGAACAGCGCCCGCGCCAGCGCGTTGGGAGCCACGATGTCCAGAGTGCCGGTGAGCACGAAGGCTGCCTGGTCCGACCACTGCTCCAGCAGACGAGTCAGCTCCGGACGCACCGCGTTCGGCACGACCGGGTTCGGGGGCTGGTACCCGGCCAAGCGAAACAGGTGGTCTCGCTCATCGCCGGTGAGATCGAGGCCCCGGCAGAGCGCCTCCACGATCTGCGCGGACGGGTTCTTCTCCCGCCCCTGCTCCAGCCGGGTGTAGTAGTCGACACTGACACCGGCCAGTACGGCGACCTCTTCACGACGCAGGCCTGGCACCCGGCGAACACCGGCGTGCGGCAGCGACAGCGACTCCGGCGGGATCCGACCCCGGAGGCTGCGCAGATACGGCCCGATACTCATGGGCAACAACTCTAGATGTGCGACGCCGGAGCCGCCTGGTCCTGTCGCACCCAGGCTCAGCGGAACCTGGCACGACGCCGCAACACCGAGAAGTCTGGACACGAACAAGTCGGGACCGTCCCGACATCAACGCGATACGCAAGGAGCACAGCCATGGGATCTGCCACCACAGGCTCGGCACATGAGAAGAAGGTCATTCTGATCACCGGAGCATCCAGCGGGATCGGCGCGGCGACCGCCCGCCAACTGGCACAAGAAGGCCATACGGTCGTTCTCGGCGCCCGCCGGCAAGAGCGTCTGGACGAACTCGTGTCCGAGATCGAATCCGACGGAGGAACAGCTGCCGGCGTCTCCCTCGACGTCACCGCACGACACAGCGTCCAAGAAGCCGTCACGTACGCCGCCGAGACATTCGGCAGGCTCGATGTGCTGATCAGCAACGCGGGGATCATGCCGCTTTCCCCGCTGGAGCAGTCCCACGTGGACGAATGGGACAGCATGATCGATGTCAACATCCGCGGGGTCGTGCACGGCATCGCCGCAGCGCAGCCGGTGATGCGGGAGCAGAAGAGCGGCCACATCGTCACGCTGGCCTCCACGGGCGCACACGAAGTGCTCCCGACAGCTGCCGTCTACTGCGCGACCAAATACGCCGCATGGGCCATCAGCGAAGGACTGCGCATCGAGTCCGAGCCTTGGTTGCGGGTCACCACCATCACCCCGGGGGTCACCGAATCAGAACTCGCCGACTCCATCTCGGACCCAGAGGCCCGCGAAGCCATGCAGGAGTATCGCTCCAATGCCCTGCCCGCCACCGAGATCGCACGCAGCATCAGCTACGCGATCAACGCGGGAGGCGATGTCAACGAGATCATCGTCCGTCCCACCACTCAGCGGCCCTGATTCAGCGGGCGGACAGGACACGGGTCGGGCCGCTGACGCCGACAGAAGGAGGGGCTACCCCACGGCCCCTTCGAGCTCGTCGACGACGACGGCGGCGCCGACGTCCGTGTGCGCGAGGATGCCCTGCGGGTCGACGAAGTACACTTCCTGGTCGCCATCGGTCAGGCGGCGGGTGATCTCGAGAAGCAGTCGGCGCGCCACGGCGTCGAGCGAATAGACGAGCGAGAGGTCGAACACGACACGCGCTTCGTCGACCTCGATCTCCTCAGCGTCCCGGATGATCCGCTCGGCTCCGGCGAAGCGGATGCCGCCCTGCAGCCGGAGCACCCGAGTGGCACCGCGCTCCCCGTCCTGCACCTGATTCGAACGCACGACGGAGCTCGCCGCCGAGGGAATCTCCATCACGTGCAGCCCCATGTCCGAGGAGAATCTCTCGAAAAGCGAGACGCCTCGAACGCTATGGCCGTGCTCGTCGAGGCGCGGCGAGAACGTGGCGATGCCGACCTGGCCGGGGAGCGCACCGATCAGCCCGCCCCCCACGCCGCTCTTCGCGGGAATACCCACCTGGGTGGCCCAGTCGCCAGCGGCGTCGTACATGCCGCATGTGAACATCACGCTCAGCACGTACCGCACGACCGCGCCGCTGACGACCTGTTCGTTCGTCAGGGGGTTGACGCCGCGATTGGCCAGCGTCGCGGCCATCATCGCGAGGTCTCGCGCGGTCACGAGCACGGCGCACTGGCGAACGTAGCCCTCAACGACCGTCCTCGGATCCTCCGTCAGGACATCCCGGCTGCGCAGCATGTGTGCGATCGCGAGATTGCGATGCGCGGTGTCCATCTCCGATGAGTACACCCGCTCGTCGATCGTCAGCTCGCGACCGGCGAACGCCGACAGCCCCTGGCGCACGCGTTCGCCGCGCTCGGCGGGCTCGGAGTTCCACGGGCCGATCAGCGACTGCACCGTGAGCGCGCCGGCATTGATCATCGGATTGAGCGGGCGCCCCGTGTCGTGCTCGAGGGAGACCTCGTTGAACGCCTCCCCTGACGGCTCGACCCCGACCTTGTCGAGCACGGTATCGAACCCTCGGTCTGCCAGAGCGAGCGCGTAGACGAACGGCTTCGAGATCGACTGGATCGTGAACTCGGCGTCGCTGTCCCCCGCACCGTACACTTCACCGTCGATCGTGGCCACAACAGCCGCGAGGCGTTCGGGATCCGCTCCGGCGAGCTCCGGAATGTACTGTGCGGGTTGTCCGGAGGTGTCGGGCTCCACGCGGAACAGCGCATCGGCCAGGTAGTCGGGAATGATCGAGCGCATCTGCCCTCCTTGAGGTCGGTCTGTGGAGTGTAGCGATGTCTGGCTGCGCATGTCTTCATCACAGCGCGACGAGACCGCTGCGATACGCGAACACCACCGCCTGCACCCGATCGCGCAGATCCAGTTTCGTCAGGATCCGCGACACGTACGTCTTCACGGTCTCGTGGCTGATCACGAGCGACGCGGCGATCTCGCCGTTCGACATCCCCTCCGCCAGGAGGCGCAGCACCTCGAGCTCGCGCGCGGTGAGCGGCAGATCGTCCGGCACGGCATCATCGACGCGGATCCGGGAGGCGAAGCGCCCGACGAGGGAACGCGTCACCTCGGGAGCGAGGAGAGAGGTCCCCGCGGCCACGGTGCGGATCCCGGACAGCAGTTGGTCCGGTGGGGCGTCCTTGAGGAGGAACCCGCTCGCTCCCGCGCGCAGCGCCTCATAGACGTACTCATCGAGGTTGAACGTCGTCACGACCAGCACCTTCACGGGCGCCGCCACCGCGGCTCCCGCCAGCTGGCGGGTCGCCTCTATGCCGTTGAGCACGGGCATCCGCACGTCCATCACGACGACGTCGGGCGCGGTGCGTCCGGCCAGCTCGACCGCGGCGCGGCCGTCGCCGCACTCTCCGACGACCTCCATGTCGGGCTGCGCGTCGATGATCGTGACGAGGCCGCTGCGGATCATCACTTGGTCGTCGCACACCAGCACGCGGATCCGAGTCGCGTCCTGGCTATCCATGCAGTTGGCCCTCTCGCGATGTGATGTGCACGGGAATCTCGGCGCTGACCGCGAATCCGCCCGCGGAATCCGGTCCGGCCTCGAAGGTTCCGCCGAGCGCGGCGACGCGGTCTCGGATCCCGGGAAGGCCCCGACCACTCCCTCCGGAAGAGACGCTGCTGCCCCTGCCGTCCGTCGTGATCCGCAGCGCGACGCGTTTCGCGTCCCGCTCCACGAGGACGACCGTGTCGGCGCCGTTCGTCGCCTCGAGGAACGCCACGATCGGAGCTGGTGTCTCGATGTTCGTCATGGTCAGCGTCGTCCCTTCCCTCAGCTCTTCTGCTTCACGTGCAGGAGCTCGCCGAAGCCGAGGCGGGTGACGAACTCCTCCTGCGCCTGGCGCATGACCTGGTTGACGTTCTCGACCCCGGCCTGGCTGAAGTCCACGACCGTGCGGAACGGCCGCTCGCCTGCCGGGAGGTCGAGCACACGGACGATCTCCTCGGCCACGGCGCGCGGGTGGGCGTCGCCGCCTGCCGGGAACAGGCCCTCGGTCGCCTTCTCGTTGCGCGCCACCAGCGGGTCGAGCTCCGCGTAACCGGCGGCACGCTCGGTGTCGGC